>NZ_WOEJ01000013.1:0-146076 GCF_019400845.1 Pseudomonas sp. MAG002Y
AGTGAAACGATGCATCGCCGATGGTAGTGTGGGGTTTCCCCATGTGAGAGTAGGTCATCGTCAAGCACCTATACCCAAAACCCCCAGGCCTAACCGCCCGGGGGTTTTGCTTTTGCAGCAGAAATAAAAAGAGATAGGCTGCTCTTTCTTGCGTGGCCTGCTGGCTAATCTGGTAAGGCGATATGATATAGCAGCCGTATAGACAGCTGCTATGCGAAGGCTTTCTATGGCTTTTCGGCTATGAATGTGGCACGCAGTGGGGCCGGAAGACCTTCTATAGTGCGGCTCATATCAGTAGTGTCAAGAAAGTCGGGCAAAGATTGAAATTTCATCCATTCAGTAGAGCGCTGCTCCTGAATAGAGGTTCTGCTGATATCCGCCAGTCTTATATTTTTGAATCCCGCCCGGCGCAGCCATAGTTCTAATGCTGCAGGCGAGGGCAGGAACCAGACATTTCTCATTTGAGCATAACGATCTTCTGGTACCAGTACAGTCTGCTCGTTTCCTTCTACAACTAATGTCTCGAGTACTAATTCACCTGATGAGCGCAGACATTCTTTCAGTGCTAGAAGATGATCAATAGGCGAGCGTCTATGGTAAAGCACGCCCATCGAGAAGACGGTATCGAACCCGTTGAGAGAGGGGGGAAGCTCTTCAAGCGTTAGAGGAAGACTCCAAACTGGAATATCGGGCAAATACTTTTTCATGGCCATAAACTGACATAAAAAGAGCCAGTTAGGATCAATCCCGATTACTGTATGAGCGCCGGCACCTACCATGCGCCATGCGTAATAGCCGTTCCCGCAACCTACATCCAAGACAACCTTATTGTTCAGATCCAAGTGTTTGGACACGCGCTCCCACTTCCAGTCGGAACGCCATTCTGTGTCGATGTGAATACCGAAGATATCGAAAGGGCCTTTGCGCCATGGTGATAATTGAAGTAGCGCGTTTTTTAAGGTTTGTTGAGCCTCAACGTCTAAAGGCTTTTCTAGACAAAACCTATCCTTTAAAACAATCGAGTCGGGTTTTAAGTCAGGCAGGGTCTTGAGAGCCGTTTGCCATCTCGTGAGGTCGCCATGACCTTTTTCAAGCTTTGCTGCAATCGCAGGTGGCAGACTGGCTAACCACTTTTCTAAGGGGCCTTCACCCAAGCGATTGGCAAGGCCTTCAATATTTAGTGTATTGATCATGGAAGAGCTATAAATGAAGCGAAGTTGAAGCATTGAAACCAAGGGATAACCGAGCTAAAGCCAGCCTCTTTCAAGCGCGCACGATGTACTTCAATGGAGTCAATCATCATGACATTCTCCAAAGCGCTACGCTTTTGAGCGATTTCCATTTCGCTGTAGCCGTTAGCTCGCTTAAATGCGATGTGAAGGTCGTTAAGCAGTACTTGCTCTTCCTGAAATTCAAATCTGATCTTTTCCGATAGAAGCAAAGCGCCCTTTGGGTGAAGGGTGCTGTGAATTTTACGCAACAGGCCTAGGCGTTTTTCAGGGGCGATAAACTGCAAAGTGAAATTCAAAGCCACCACTGATGCGGGCTGAAAATCCAGCGAAAGGATATCCGTTTCAACAATATCAATAGGTAGCAGTTGCTCATACATTGAGCTTTGCGCAGACATGTATTCACGGCAACGCTCAATCATGGCCGCTGAATTATCAACCGCAACAACCTTTGTTGATTCACTCTGAACGTGCCGTCTCAGCGACTGGGACACCGCGCCTAGAGAGCAGCCTAGATCATAGAGAATCGTGTTAGGCTGAGCGAATTGTGCAGCAATAACGCCTATATTTTCGACGATAGTGGGATAGCCTGGTACTGAACGCTTGATCATGTCGGGGAAGACCCGAACGACATCTTCGTTAAACGCGAAGTCGGCAACAGTAGCCTGTGGCTTGGCAAATAAACGGTCCTGCTCACTCATTAAGAGGTACCACTAGAAAATGTAAATGGTGTAGCCGAGCGGCGAGTGGCTATTTTACTTCGATACGACAAGTAAAGGCCTTTTCGGGAGCGCTATCTGCGTCCCATGGCTGCTGATATTGCAGCTTAAGCTCAGTCGCTCCTGATTGAATCGCTTGGAAGCGCCAGGAAGATATTCCTGCCGAGCCTATTCCATCTTCGCTCTCGTCAGAGGATGAAAATACCTCAGGCCCTAGGCTTTTCAGCACGGAAGGAACCGTGTTTTCGAGCTTCCATCTATAGCCTGTTGTAGGGTCGCTGGGAAGTGAGAGGTGTAGCTCTTGACCTTGTGTTAGTAAAAGAGGTTTACAGCGCGTGCGCTCGTTGATTGCGACGGTATGCTCGGGGCTGCTTGCACAGCCGGTCATTAGCAGCGTTGTCAATAAAGCGCAAAGCGTAGCTGATTTTAACATTCGTATCTCCAACCAAACTCTTCAACCGGCTGCAAGGATAACGAAGTTAAGGTAGGCAAGGGCAAGCTTGTACACAAACTGCCCTTGCTAATGGATTAAAAAAGGATTTTGGCTACATCTGCAAAACGCTTTGCAAAGTGGACAGTCAGCCCCTCCTTCAAGTACTCAGGAAGCTCTTCGAAGTCTCCTTTGTTGGCGTCTGGCAAAATAAGCTCAAATATTTTCTGCCGACGTGCTGCGATAACTTTTTCCCTGACGCCACCGATGGGCAAAACCTGGCCAGTTAAAGTCAGCTCGCCTGTCATGGCTACGTTTTTCTTGGGTGCCTGATTTCGTGCCAGAGATAACAAGGCGCTGGCCATGGTAATACCGGCACTTGGTCCGTCTTTAGGAGTAGCACCCTCTGGAACATGCAGGTGTACAAAGGCTTGGTCGAAGAACGTAGGATCTCCCTTGAATTCCTTCAGGTGGGAGGTAACGTAGCTGTATGCAATTTCAGCAGACTCTTTCATGACCTCGCCCAATTGACCGGTCAGTTTGAATCCACGGTTTAAGGTATGAATGCGCGTAGCTTCTACAGGTAAGGTAGCGCCTCCCATGCTGGTCCAAGCCAGGCCGGTGATAATGCCTACGCCGTTTAGAACCTGTTCCTTACGGAAAACAGGCTTCCCTAGATAACTTTCGATGTCACTCGCCCCAACCTTTATTCGGAGCTCAGGTTCCTCAATGAGCTGTAGAACAGCCTTACGCACCAACTTACCCAACTGTTTTTCAAGTTGGCGTACGCCAGCCTCTCGAGCATAGCCTTCAACGATACTTTTCAACGCACTGTCGCTGATGATCAGGCGCTCTTTAGGCACACCGGCTTTTTCCAATTGCTTGGGCCACAAGTGGCGTTTGGCAATCGCTTGCTTTTCTTCCGAGATATAACCCGAGAGGCGAATGACTTCCATGCGGTCCAGAAGAGGCCCAGGAATGGAGTCCATGGTGTTTGCGGTGCATACGAACAATACATTAGATAGGTCTAGCCGCAGATCCAGATAGTGATCCAGGAAATCTACATTCTGTTCAGGGTCCAGCGTTTCCAACAAGGCAGACGCAGGGTCACCTTGATAGCTGGCTCCCATCTTGTCTATTTCATCCAGCATAATGACTGGATTCATTACTTTCACATCACGTAAAGCTTGAACAAGCTTGCCCGGCATGGCTCCGATATAGGTGCGACGATGCCCCTTAATCTCTGCCTCGTCTCGCATACCGCCCACGCTGAAGCGATAGAAGGGGCGGCCCAGTGATTCGGCAATCGATTTGCCGATACTGGTTTTACCTACGCCTGGAGGGCCTACCAAAAGCACGATGGAGCCAGATACTTCTCCTTTGAAAGCGCCAACAGCCAGAAATTCGAGAATGCGGCTTTTGATGTCATCAAGGCCGGCGTGGTGACGGTCCAATACCTTGCGCGCACGTTTTAGATCAAGGTTGTCCTTGCCCTGTATACCCCAGGGTAAATCGGTAGCCCAATCCAGATAATTGCGCGTGACACCATATTCAGGCGAACCGGTTTCAAGAATGGATAACTTATTGAGCTCGTCGTCGATGCGTTTACGTACCGGTTCCGGTAGGACTTTGCCCTCCAGGCGCTGCCTGAAGCTTTCGAGATCGCTGCTGCGGTCATCTTTCGTTATACCCAGCTCCTGCTGGATCAGTTTGAGCTGCTCTCGAAGGAAGAACTCTCGTTGCCGCTCATTGATTTTTCGGTTGACCTCAGCAGACAGTTCTTTCTGCAGGCGTCCGACCTCGACTTCTTTACGCAGCAATGGCAAAACCTTTTCCATGCGCTTAAGGATCGGGACGGTATCCAAAACCTGCTGCAATTCCTGGCCAGGTGCGGTTGTCAGGGCAGCAGCGAAATCTGTTAAAGGCGAAGGGTCGTTGGGGCTGAAGCGGTTGAGATAGTTCTTTAGCTCTTCACTGTAGAGTGGATTGAGCGGAAGCAGCTCCTTGATGGCATTTATCAATGCCATGCCATATGCCTTGACCTCATCGCTTGGGTCAGTCGGGGTCTTGGCATGCTCGACTTCAACAAGGTAAGGATGCTTACGTCTCAGCCAACCGCTGATCCTGACGCGTGAAAGACCCTGCGCTACGAATTGCAGCTTGCCGTTTTCCCGACTGGCATGATGGATACGAACCAGTGTGCCGTGCTCTGGCAGGTTATCAGGGTCGAAGCTGTTTCCATCCTCGGGAGGATTGTCCATATAGAACAATGCCAGACAGTGATGATCGGTTTTGGCCACCAGCTCCAACGTTTCGGCCCAAGGCTCTTCATTCACAATAACAGGCAATACCTGCGCTGGGAAAAAAGGCCGGTTATGGATGGGAATGATGTAAAGCTTGTCGGGAAGATTTTGTCCAGGCAGTGCAAGGCCGGTCTTTGAACCGTCGCCACTGATGATTTCGGGAGTATGTTCCTGATCGCTCATTGACTTACCTTAGAATGACTATTTGCGACCAACATGGGGAGGGCTTTGAAGCTTTTCAATGTGGTCGATGGCTCCTCTAGACTTGACCGCAGATAAATAGGCAAGTGCGCTTCATTTGAGTAAGTGCACATAAACAAACTGGCTCCGTCCTATGTTGTTTGCTTGGCTATTATCTCTGTAAGGGCGAGGTAGAGAGCGTGCCGCCTGCAAGCCTGCACTGCTCTTGGCGAACGTGTTTATGCTTTTGCAAGGTTAGGCGATAACCAGACGTTGATTGTCTATCTTGATGAAGATGACATGACGGAAAACGTTTCTGATGTCATGGAAAGGTTGCGTGTTTTAGCGCGTTATCCTGCGCCGGACCCAGTTTTCAACACATGTTGTATTACGCCTGTGAAGAACTGTTCTCGTTACGGCAATGACCAGCCTCTTTCCAAAGCTCTGTTGACGGGCCTGCTTCAGGCGCTTTATGCCCTTTAGATCGATAAGTGATCATTTCCATTGCCGGGGCGTTGGATTTTGAGGCGATTGAGTACTATTTAAGTGTTCACCTTGATCGCCGAATCACGATGGCGAATTAGCCTGTCAAGTCTCGCTAAGCCTAGTCATTTCCATATCCAGTTTAGGACGTTACAGGCATGACGCCGTATTGATAGCTGTTGAAGGCTCGCCTGGGTTAGACGCTCCATCTGCTGAGCGAGACGGAGATACCCTTCAGGCGAGTAGCGGCCAGATGCGGCGTTTCCTGCCTATTGGGCTTCGCCTTGGCTAGAGAGCGCTAGATTCCTTTACAAACATCATAGCGCCTCAACTATCCCGACACTGTGCCGATAAGGACGAGTAGGTAATTGCCAAGCCGTGTTCGAAGGATAACCTCATGTCTTCATCTATGATGCGTATAGCGCGGTGGCTAACCGGTGGGCTTATGGCGCTCTCTGTTCCGGCATGGGCCACTCAAGCGAATATCGCAGTTATCGATGGACAGGATAATCCGTCAACGGATGCGGTTGTTACGTTAAGCGGAGGCACTAATCCTGCTGTGCTCCAGCCTTCGGTCATGTATCAACGGGAACGTCGTTATGTGCCGCATGTACTGGCGGTTCATACCGGAACGCAGGTCAGTTTCCCTATTAGTGATAATGTTCGTCATCAGGTGTATTCCTTTTCACCTGCCAAACGATTCGACTTGCCTCTTTATCACGGCATTCCAGCTGATCCAGTAACTTTCGACAGACCAGGCGTTGTTGTGTTGGGTTGCAATATCCATGATTGGATGGTGGGTTATATCGTTATTACCGATGACCCATGGTTTGCTGTCAGTAACGAAAAAGGTGAAATAACGTTCGATTTGCCACCCGGCAAGTACCATGTCTCTTTATGGCACCCCTTTGCAAAGGCCAGACAGCTGCCTCATGGAGGGGATCTGATTGTATCGGCCACTGCGGGCACAGCTCGATACGCTATTGAAATAACACCTGATAATGAACCCTCAGAGCCGGCGCCGAGTGCGTTGGAGCAAGCCTTTCGGAGCGCTGCCGATGACGCTGCGAAATAGCTTTCAGGCGCGCATCGCTAGCGCCATGTTCATCCTGGCGTTGCTAACCATCGGAACGGTTTATTTTGCCGTAAAGGCTGCTACCCAATCATCTGTACGGGCTGAGTCGCTTTCACAGCTCAATACCGGCGCTCGGGTATTCGAGCGTCTTGTGGAAATGCGCGGACGGCAACTGCATGACACGGTACAGGTTCTGACATCCGATTTTGCTTTCAAAGGAGCTGTCGCTTCTGGAGATGGGCTAACAATAACTTCAGCGCTAGCTAATTATGGCGCTCGGATCAAGGCGGATGAGGTGTTGCTGCTTGACCTGACGGGAAGGGTAATCAGTAGTACCGTTTCGCTCTATACAGTTGGGTCGATATTTCGCGAGGGTAATAAGGTCCAGATAGACGGTGCGACTGATCAAGCGATGCGTATCGTTTCCCTGCAACGTGTTCCGCATCTGATGGTAGAGGCTCCTGTACTTGCTCCTCTACCAGTTGCGCGCGTGGTAATGGGCTTTGCCATGGATCAGAGCCTGGCGAGCGAATTGCGCTCGCTAAGCGGCCTGGATGTGTCTTTTATTGCGCAAGAGGGGGACGTTCCAGGTGAGCCGATCAGTACCCTTTCGGATCAAGCCGCTGACGAACTGCTAAGCCATCCGGCCAATGAAATCAGGCTAGGCAAACCGTTGCCGCTCAGATTGGATGGTCGTAACTATCTGACGGAGCGGCTGACGTTAACTGATGCCGATACCTTCAAGGTATCCGCTTTTCTGCATCGCCCGCTCGACGAAGCTATGAAAGCGTTTTCTCCTCTGATGCATCAGTTGTTCTGGATAGCCATACTGACGCTTGTCCTGGCGCTGGGTCTGGCTTTACTTATTGCAAGAGGGGTTGCTGAGCCTGTTCGACGATTGGCAGCTGCTACCCAGCGGATCGGTAACGGCGATTACACCACGCCAATTGCCCTGGCGCGAAGTGATGAGTTTGGCCGGTTAGCCAGCACACTTGACACCATGCGGATCGGAATCGCCGAACGAGAACGGCAATTGAGTCATAACGCACTCCATGATGCGCTTACAGGGCTTCCCAATCGGGCGTTGGCCATGGAGCGACTGTCTCACGCCATTGCGGGAGAACAGTCTGTTGCGGTCATGTATCTGGGGCTTGAGCGTTTTCGGGAGGTCAATCAGAGCAGTGGTACTGCAGGTGGAGATGTGGTTCTGCAAACCATTGCAGATCGACTTAAACGTCTTGTAGGAAATGGAGATTGTGTTTCTCGTCTGGTTGGCGATGAGTTCCTGCTCCTGCTCAATCCAGGTACTCCTGATACTGCTCTGGCAACTGCGGAAGAAATTCAGCAGGCAATTGCTTTGCCTATTGCTGTAGGGCTGAACGAATTCAAGATGAGCTGCCGCGTAGGGGTGGCTTGCTACCCTCAGGATGGTCATGAGGCCCATGAGTTGCTCCTGCGGGCTAGTATTGCAATGCGGGACGCAGGCAGCCAGGCCGGGCGTCTGCAGCTTTACGAGAATGGTCGGGATGATGCTTATTATCGTCAGATCAGTCTTATCAGGGATCTTCAGCATGCAGGCTCAAGGGGTGAGCTGCTCTTGCATTATCAGCCCAAGCTGAGTCTGGATGGACGGGGGCCTTTCATGGCTGAGGCGCTTCTACGTTGGCAGCATACTCAGTTCGGTATGGTATCGCCTGGGGAATTTATCCCGTTGGCTGAGCGTACCGGCAGCATCACCCTATTGACGATTTGGGTAGTCGAGGAGGTGTTTCGGCAGTTGGAAGAGTGGAACGAGCGAGGCCTTACTGCACGAGTGTCTCTCAATATATCCGCTGCCGACTTGGTTGATGGCGATCTCCCCAATCGTTTGGAGCGACTACTTAAAGGTTCGACTGTACGAGCAGACCAGCTTGTTCTGGAGGTAACGGAAAGTGCCATCATGCAGGATCCTGAGCGAGCAGTAAGCATTCTGCAACGTCTCCGGGATCAGGGTATTAGTCTGTCCGTAGATGACTATGGCACCGGCTATGCCTCATTGGCTCACTTGAAACGTCTGCCGGTAAGCGAGTTAAAGATCGATCAGTCGTTTATTCGCGACCTGAGTGATAACAGCGAGGACGCTGTGATTGTTCGCTCCACTATCGATATGGGGCATAACCTTGATATGAAGGTTGTTGCCGAAGGTGTGGAATATGCTCAGGCGCTGGAGTTGTTGACGCTATGGGGCTGCGACATGGTGCAGGGCTACCTGATCAGTCGTCCGCTGCCGGCGCAGGCGTTTGAACATTGGATGAATGACCGCCGTGTTCAGACCCCTGTTGAGGCGCTAGCACTGTGACGCGCTCATAGATCGCCGTGGTCGCGATACTGCTTGTCATGAGCTTCCGACCCGCTTGGACGAATGATGGGTGTCTGCTGGCTACCCTGTTCCGACGTAAAACAGATTACTTGCGCGTCTTTCGCCTATGCGCAAAGACATTATTCATCAATGATAAGCGTGTGAGGCGCAACCAATCGGTTGCACCTGTCTCTTTCGTCGCTCAATCAATCCTGCTGACATAGAAGGTTAAGACCTTGTTTCAGGAAGCGTTTTTGATTGTCAGTGGCTATCCCAACTTGTTTGCCAATTCCGTAGAATGTTCATCCGGCTACGGTTGCACTTCGTCTGATGACGCTTTTGTCGTCTGGTAGCCCAAGGTAATACCTAGTTTGATCCAAACACGCCAGGAAACTGGTAGTTCCAGAAGACAGAATGGAACTCTGTCTGGTGCATACCTGATGGGTTGCCCAACGGTGACGGCATGTGCGTCGCCCTCTGCCAACGTGGGAGCGATGAGTAATTGATCCCACAACAACAAATAATGAGGGAATAATGAGCGTCAATACTCCAACGTTGATCACTTTCCTGATCTATATCGCTGCCATGGTCCTGATCGGCTTTCTGGCATGGCGATCTACAAAAAACTTCGACGATTACATCTTGGGGGGAAGAAGCCTCGGTAGTGTAGTGACAGCGTTGTCCGCCGGTGCTTCGGACATGAGCGGCTGGCTGTTGATGGGCCTGCCAGGCGCTATTTTTCTCGCCGGTATTTCTGAAAGCTGGATTGCCATTGGCCTGATAGCAGGTGCCTGGCTGAATTGGCTTCTGGTTGCAGGTCGGCTACGTGTCCATACCGAGCACAACAATAATGCTCTGACACTGCCAGACTATTTTACGCATCGCTTTGAGGATCACAGTCGTGTCCTGCGTATTTTCTCGGCAATCATCATCCTGGTTTTTTTCACCATCTACTGTGCTTCCGGTATTGTGGCTGGGGCTCGTCTGTTTGAAAGCACCTTTGGCCTCTCGTATGGGACAGCCTTGTGGGCGGGTGCACTGGCGACCATTCTCTATACCTTTGTAGGTGGCTTTCTGGCAGTAAGCTGGACGGATACTGTGCAGGCTACGCTCATGATCTTCGCCTTGATTCTGGCGCCAGTCATGATACTCAATGCCACAGGTGGTCTTGAGCCAGCATTTGCTGCCATCGAAAGCGTAAACCCCGCCCATTTCGACCTTTTTAAAGGGGCTACCTTCGTTGGCGTTATTTCATTACTGGCCTGGGGACTGGGTTATTTTGGCCAGCCTCATATCCTGGCACGCTTCATGGCTGCAGATTCGGTCAAGTCAATGCGCTCAGCACGTCGAATTGGTATGACCTGGATGATTCTGTGCCTGGCGGGTGCGGTGGGTGTAGGCTTCTTTGGAATTGCTTATTTTGCCGCGCATCCTGAGCAGGCTGGCGCAGTGACAGAAAACCCTGAGCGGGTTTTCATCGAGCTGGCGAAGCTGCTGTTCAATCCATGGGTGGCCGGTGTTCTGCTGTCAGCCATTCTGGCAGCTGTCATGAGTACGCTAAGCTGCCAGCTGCTGGTCTGCTCAAGTGCGCTAACTGAAGATTTCTATAAGGCTTTCCTTCGCAAGCACGCATCCCAGAAAGAGTTGGTGTGGGTAGGACGTCTCATGGTTCTTCTGATTGCAGTCATTGCGATCGCAATCGCTTCCAATCCTGAAAACCGCGTATTGGGATTGGTCTCCTACGCCTGGGCAGGTTTTGGTGCAGCCTTTGGTCCGGTTGTCCTCTTCTCGCTCCTATGGAAGGGAATGACACGTAACGGTGCATTGGCCGGCATGATCGTTGGTGCTGTGACTGTGGTGGTCTGGAAGCAGCTGGGATGGCTTGGCCTGTATGAAATTGTGCCTGGCTTTATTCTTGCGAGCCTAGCTATTGTTGTATTCAGCCGACTGGGTAGCGCTCCGAGCGCATCAATGAAGCAGCGCTTCGAGGTCGCGGAGCAGGAATACCGCAATAGCTGAGAGGTGTGTCAGCTAAGCGTAAAGAATGGTGAGCAGGGGTAAAGTCGTTCGAGAAAGAACGATGTGCCGGGTAGTGTTAGCTTTAAAGGCTCCTTTGAGGAGGAGCCTTTAAATAAGCTGATCGACCCACGAGGTAAACCATGCGTCATCGTGTTTTGCTAGCGACTACTTTAGCGGTCAGTTTGCTGCTGAGCGGCTGCTGTGGATGGTGGGGGCCTCATGGAGGTCACCATAGAAGTCCCGGTGGGCCAGGGCCAGGATTTGAACAAGGGCATGGCCGTCCGTAAAAAAGCCGGAGCAATTGCTCCGGCTTTTTTATCGCTGCTTTGTAGCGTCAAACCTGGTACGTCATTTGCTCAACCGATGGTTATCGGTCAAGTATTTATCCAATAGTGTTCGGAGAATAATCATGCCATGGCTTTTTCGACATAGCCGCTGGACAACAGGCTTGTTGCTGATTGTGAGCCTAAGCGTAGCCGCAGCGCCTGCACCTTTCTTCAAATGGCGTAGCAAGTTCAACGGGCAGGTGGTATGTCAGAGGACATCGCCCGGCGATGGATGGGAACGACTGGCAGGGCCGTTTCGAGATATCGGCTGTCAGCAGTCTGGAGAGAAGCCGTTACAGCGATGGGACAGGGTAACTGCTTCCCCACGGTCCTAAGGAAGCAGTATTTATCAGGTCAAGGCGTCTCGTTGGTGTACAGGGCGGCCTTGATCAAGTCCTGCCCGATCTGTTTCTCGAAGTGCTGCCATACAGGTTGCATGGCTGCTCTCCAGCGCTGACGCTGATCATTGGTTAACGTGATGACTTCATTGTTACCAGCACTCACGATCTTGGCCTTGTCTTTCTGATTGAGTGCGTCTGCCTGTCGATTCACCTCATAGGTCACTTCGCCAAGAATAGTTTCCAGCTTGATGCGAACGTTAAAAGGAATCTGGCGCCAGAAGCTGGCGTTGGTAATAAGCATGTAATCCAGAGAGCCATGGTTGCTCTCAGTGATATAGCGCTGCTGCTCGTAAAGATGCTTGCTATAAAGGTTGGTCCAAGGGTTTTCTGCCGCGTTGATGGTCCCGTCAGCAAGTGCCTGGTTTACCTTGCTGAACGACAGCTTGACGGGCGTAGCACCCAACGACTGGAATTGAGACTCAAGGACGTCCGAATCCTGAATGCGAACCTTTAGGCCTCGCATGTCTTCCGGCTCACGCAGCGGCTTCTGAGCGGAAAGCTGCTTCATTCCGTTATGCCAGTAAGCCAGCCCTGCGATGTTCTGCTTTTCCATGGACAGGAGCAGCTGTTGTCCGGTTGGCTTGCTTTGGAACCGATCCAGTGCGGCCTGGCTGTCAAACAGGAAGGGTAGGTCAAACAGCTTCAGTTTGGGTGAATAAGTACCCAGTTTGGCCAATGCCACTGCCAGCATTTCTACCTTGCCATCTTGAAGCGCCTGAATTTCTTCCTTATCGCCATACAAGGATGAGTTGGGGTATACCTCTACCTTGACGGTCCCTCCCAGCTGTTCCTCTACCTTCTTCTGAAACAGTAGCGCACCCTGGCCTTTAGGCGTATCTGGCGCGGCAACATGCGAGAAACGGATAACGATAGGGTCGGCTGCCATGCTTATTACAGGAGAAAGCATGGTGAGCGTGCATACCAGGAGTTTGGAAAGAGAGCGGTACATGTAGAAGTCCTTGAGGCGCATCAAGTAATTGCCAGTTCCAGGTTTGGCGGGGGCGCCACTTTATCAGTGAGATCCGTCTCAATCGAGTGCCGACAGGCAGGCGACGTATGGTCATTCCGACCTTTTGACAGAACGCAAGACAAACACGGCGTCTAAGTTCAATAGACTTCAGGAGGATCGTTCATGACTTCTATCCCTTCGGCGGCACATGGCTTTGCCATTCCCTACCTTCGCTACCACGACGCCCCCGCTGCCATTGACTGGTTACGCCTGACGTTTGGGTTCGAGGTAAAAAGCCTGATCTCGAATGAAGACGGCAGTATCGAATATGCACAGCTTGTTTATGGACAGGGAATGCTCATCGTAACGTCCGTGCTGCATAACGATGTGGATGCCTATATGGTCCAGCCGGAACAGGCCAGAGGGGTTACTCAAGGAGTGTATCTGGTAACCGATGAACCTGATGTCTTATGCGAGCGTGCCAAGGCATCGGGTGCCGATGTGATCATTGATATCCGTGAGGCGCCTTATGGAGGCCGTTCCTTTACTTGCCGGGACCGTGAAGGGCATCTCTGGAGCTTTGGCAGTTTTAATCCGTGGAAGGATGAGCCTGCCAAAACATCGGGTAACGGGTATGCCACCGAAGGGTACACGTCATGAAAACGGTTCGTTTACCTGACGGCACAACTGTCCCTGCGCTTGGCCAGGGTACTTGGCATATGGGTGAACAGGCATCAGCGCGCGAAAGAGAGATACGCGCTCTACGCCGTGGGATCGAGCTGGGTATAACCTTGATCGACACGGCTGAAATGTATGCCGAAGGAGGTGCTGAACATGTCGTTGGCGAAGCCATTCAAGGTCAGCGTGACAGTATTTTCCTAGTCAGCAAAGTCTATCCCCACAATGCGAATCGCGAGGGTGTTTTGCAGGCATGCGATCGCAGCCTCAGTCGTCTGCGTACAGATCGTATCGACTTGTATCTTTTGCATTGGCGGGGAAGAACACCGCTGAGCGAAACGGTAGAAGCATTCGAGACGCTGCGAGAACAAGGCAAGATTCTGCATTGGGGCGTGTCGAATTTTGACGTGGACGATATGCTTGACCTTGCGGACGATCGCTGTGCCGCGAATCAGGTCCTGTATAACCTGGAGGAGCGAGGCATTGAGTTTGACCTCCTGCCTTGGTGCCAACGGCAGCAAATGCCTCTTATGGCTTATTGTCCGGTAGGGCAGGGTGGCGGCATGCTCCAGCATCCAGCTCTTCTGGCCGTCGCGGCGCGACTTGAGGTTACACCGGCTCAGGTAGCGTTGGCTTGGGTGCTTCGACAGCCTGGGGTGATTGCCATACCCAAGGCCGTCGGGCTTGATCATATCGAGCAAAATGCCAAATCTGCGACGCTTCAACTATCGGAGCACGATCTGGCATTACTTGACGCGGCGTTTCCTCCGCCCCAGCGAAAGCAGCGGTTAGCGATGGTATGAGTATGTCATCAAGCTTGGCCCCTGATAACGGCTCTCAGAGGAAACCGGTTGGGGTGACAGGCCTCTGCTACGGCACGAGGTAATGGCAGTGGCTCATTGTTCAACCAAGCCGCCAACAGCTCGCCGGAAAGTGGCGCGGTGATCAGGCCTCGAGAACCGTGGCCTGCGTTGACAAACAGGTTATTCAGCCAAGGTACCGGACTCTTCGGTACTTGCCGAGCATCTTTGCCGAGAATGGAATAAGTATGCGCAAAGGCGGCAGCATCAGCTATCGGGCCCACGACTGGAAGATAGTCAGGGGTCGTACAGCGATACGCAGCCCGTCCTTCCAATGTTGCTGGATCCAGTTGTTCGGCGCCAAGTGCCTTGGCCAGCACGGGTGAGAGGGCATTAAGTAATGCAAGATTACCTTTATGTTCTTCAGTGCACAGCTCAAGATCGTCACGCTTGAAGTCGAAGCTGGCTCCCAGCGTATGGAGATGATTCCGTGAAGGAGCAATGTACCCTTCACCGCAAACAACGCATTGCAGCGCCTGGCTTGCGCGTGTCGCTGGTAAATGAGTTATCTGTCCACGAATACGTTTGAGTGGTAGTTGGGTGTTCTCTATCAGTGTTGCCGTCTCGGTAGCGCTGGCCACCACAACAACAGACGCTTGAGCTAAAAGTGCTTCGTTGCCGTACACCTTCCATTGGGCGTGGTGACGCTCGAGCCGAATAGCCTCCTGATGGGTCATCAGCGTGATATTGGGATGCTGCAGTAAAAATCGACAGAGCGCAGGTGGATGAACCCAGCCCGACTCCGGAAAGTGAACTCCCCCTTGGGAAAGCTCAACCCCAGAAAGCTTTGAGGCTTCATCAGCACTGACTCGGCGCAGTAAAGCTGATGGCAACCGTTCTGCCAGTTGCTGCTGACGTTTGTCCTCGGCAGGGTCAGTAGCCAGTTGTATCGTACCGCACCCATCCCAGTTCAATGTTTTGTCCAGACCCTCCAGCAGACGACGGGTATAGCCAAAACCGCTTAAGGCTAAGCGGGTAAGGGGTGTGAAGTGAGGGGAGAGTTTAAGGTATAGAACGCCTTGCAGATTGCCAGACGCCTCTGCTGCAGAAGTTGCATGGCGCTCCAGAACCGTTACCTGCCAACCGCGCGTTGCGAGACTGGCCGCTGTCGAAGCGCCTGCCAGCCCTGCACCTATTACTATGGCTGTTCTAGGGCCAATATGGAGCGGCGGCCGCTCAAACCATGGTTTGACAGAGCCAGGTACCGGCGCCACAAGACTGCCTTTGAGCATTTCCCGCTTATGTCCAAAGCCTTGTACTTTCTTCATTGCAAAGCCCGCCTCTAGCAGACCGCGGCGAACAAATCCGGCACATGTAAAGGTAGCGAGTGTTGCATCATCAGCCGACAGCCGGGCTAGTTGCCCAAATAGAGCGCTTGTCCACATATCCGGGTTCTTGGCTGGAGCAAATCCGTCAAGAAACCAGGCATTGCACCGAGCATCCAGCTCCGGCAGACAATTGAGTGCATCACCTACCAAAAGCGTTAGCGTAACTCGGCCATCATCTAGGGAGAAACGCTGAAAGCCAGCATGTACGGCAATGTATTGAGCCAACAGAGCGTCGGCGTAATCCACTAATTCAGGCCAAAGGGCCAGCGCTTTTTTCAGGTCTGAAGCACTCAGCGGGAATTTTTCAACGCTAACGAAGTGCAGCCGTGCCTTAGCGGGTGCTGTCTGTGTAAAGAGCTGCCAGGCACAAAGAAAATTGAGTCCCGTTCCAAACCCTGTCTCACCAATCGTAAAGACCTCACCTGCATGAAGCGCGGCGAAACGACGTGGGAGCTCATTTTGAGCCAGAAAAACGTAACGGGTTTCTTCAAGGCCACTCGCCTTGGAAAAATAGACATCGCCAAAGGAGCGGGAGATCGGTTGACCCTGATCGTCCCAGTCCAACTCAGCGTGAAAGGTATCTGACATCGACTGCACTGCTTATTTGGGCCAAGCAAAGCGCAAGTCTAGCCGATCCGAACGCGAGATTTTAGAGGAATTAGCCAGCTCGCTTTTGAATTTCAGCGGCCTGGGTCATTCTGGAGATATACCGTCCGATCTGGTGCTCGGCCTCTTCACGGGTAAAAAAAGGTCCTTCGAGCGTACCTTCTCGCGTTGTGAAGAAATAATTGCCATTAACCCAGCTAATGCGCTCGCTGCGAAAATGAGTGGCTGAAGTACTATCTTCAGTGCGCTTACCAAACATGACTGATCTCCGAACCGATTTACTTTCTGACCGCGCAAAACAGCGTTGGTTTGCTTTACCGTCAACTATTTTGGCTATGGATATATTGCCAAGCGTTTCCAGAATGGCAGGGTTACAGCGCGAGTCGTATCACTAAAGGTGTAGGTGATAATTCGCTACCTGAAAAGCTTGAGATATAACCCCTGAACATTAGAGTTCAGTTTTTAGGTATCTGTTGCATCCATTCATCCAGACATGGTTGATTGGTAGTCGCCTCGCTGTTATCTGTATATACATCCACCCTGTGCTCGAAAGACCTCCTTCATTCAACTACGCAAAAACGGGTTTCTTTTGTTAAGGCCCGTAGCGGTACTGTGACCCTCCATGCACGCTACTCGAATTCTGGAAGATCCGTTTTATTACCTGAATAATTTCCACACGGTACTGGCCTGGACCGGCGAGCGTTACAGTGATCTTCTGAATGAGACGGAGAAGGTGTTTCTCCAGGTTTTTCCTTCGCTTCCTAAAGCCTCGCAGGCCCTCTTGGTTAGAATGGTCATGCGCAAAGGGGCGCTGTTCCGAGGCAGCAAGCTGTGCTACCAGGAGATTGGCTGCCCCCATCAAGCAGTGTTGCCACTGGTTGGGCTGGGCTGGGTATCGGATAGGCCAGTACTTTCTCTAGAGCAACTGTTCGGGTTGCTGAAAAAGGCAGAATTGGCTCAGGTCTTTCCTGAGCAGTTATCTCGCTCATCTTTAAAGAAGTCAGAGCAGCTTGAAGTGCTCAAGGCTGACTTTAATGATCCGAGGCTGCTGACGGAATGGTGCAGCTCGCTGGATGACCGCGTCTATGAAATTACCGTCACAAACATATGTGACCGATTAAGGCTTATGTTTTTCGGTAATTTACATCAGGACTGGAGCGAGTTCGTCTTATCGGATCTCGGAATTTTCCGTTATGAAAAGGTGGAATTTTCTGATTCATCACGAGGCTTCCGTGTCCGCAAAGACATCGATGATTACGTAGCACTGTATGACTGTCGTGAGCGCTTTCGTGACGGAACTGCATTGGACGACATTCTAGATGTGCTCCCCAGATTACCGTTAGATAATGATTGGCTGGAGGCACGCAGAGGTAAACTGACTTATGAGGTTGCCTACTGCTGTGAACAGCAGGGTAACTTTATTGCCGCCCTGGATCTCTATCAGAGTTGCCGGCATCCTGGCGCAAGAATTCGCGCTATCCGTGTACTCGAAAAAACCGAGCAGTATAAAGCCGCTTTCGAACTGGCCTGCCAGGCAGAGCGAGCTCCAGAAAGTGATAGTGAAGCCCAGCTATTGGCCCGTATGTTACCCCGGCTGCGGCGTAAGCTGAGTATGCCCAAGTTGCCCAAGCGCATCGAACGCTGCGTTGAGCGTATCGACCTGACGTTACATCGTCTGGATGCTTGTCGTCCCGTTGAGTTATGTGTTCAAGAGCATCTGTCGGAACCTGATGCGCCGGTCTTTTATGTTGAAAATATCCTGATCAATGCGCTACTTGGTCTTTTATGCTGGGACGCAATTTTTGTTCCTTTGCCTGGAGCCTTCTTTCATCCTTTTCATCGCGCTCCTGCCGACATTCATATGCCGCAATTCGCAACCAGGCGTGCACAGCAATTTGAAGCATGCCTGTCTCAGCTCGAAAATGGTTGTTATAAGGAAACCATCAAACGCAACTTCCTGGAAAAGCAGGGTATCCAGGCCCCTTTTATTGCATGGGGAGCCGTAACGGCAGAAGTATTGGAGCTAGCATTGCAGTGCTTGCCTCCCCAGCATTTACGCGTGTGGTTCGAGCGAATACTTCAGGATGTAAAGGTCAACCGGACAGGATTTCCAGACTTGATCCAGTTCTGGCCCCACGAGCGACGGTACCGCATGATCGAAGTGAAGGGGCCGGGCGATCGTCTCCAAGATAATCAGGTTCGCTGGTTGGATTACTGTATGGCTCATGAAATGCCGGTATGTGTGTGTTA
The DNA here is from genome assembly GCF_019400845.1 of Pseudomonas sp. MAG002Y. Taxonomy (NCBI): domain Bacteria; kingdom Pseudomonadati; phylum Pseudomonadota; class Gammaproteobacteria; order Pseudomonadales; family Pseudomonadaceae; genus Pseudomonas; species Pseudomonas sp. MAG002Y. The sequence goes on from NZ_WOEJ01000013.1 coordinate 18,175, forward strand.
TGTGCAATGGGAGGAGTCTGTTGCGTGCAGTACAGCGTTGCTGTAAGAGCTCTGTGTGAGTTTGTTGCTAAGCAGGGAGACCTTGATCTACGTTTCACGCCATCACCGACAGCCTTTGAGGGCATTCAAGGACATGGCATCGTTACCGCACGTCGAAAGCAGTCTTACCAGCGGGAGGTAGCGCTGGAGGGTGAGTACAGGCATCTTCGCATCAAAGGGCGGGCCGATGGATACGACCCGGAGCTGAACCGGCTCGAGGAAATCAAAACTTACCGGGGCGACCTGACTCACATGCCGCCCAATCATCGTCACCTGCATTGGGCGCAAGCGAAGATATATGGATGGCTGTTATGCCAAAAATTGTCGCTTCATGAGCTTGAGCTGGCTTTGGTGTATTTTGACGTAGGCAGTCAGAAGGAAACTACTCTGCTTGAGCGGTTTACATCTGGAGTGCTTAAAGAGTACTTCGAACGGCAGTGCAGCCTGTTTCTGGACTGGGCTGAGCAGGAACTGACTCATCGCGAGCACCGCCAGCGTTGCCTGGAGACGTTACCCTTTCCACATGCCTCCTTTCGTACGGGGCAGCGTGATCTTGCCGAGGCTGTCTATAAAGCGGCCCATGTAGGCTGTAGCCTCATGATCCAGGCGCCCACGGGGATAGGCAAAACCATTGGCACCTTGTTTCCATTGCTCAAGGCTATGCCACGGCAAAATCTGGACAAGGTCTTTTTTCTTACCGCAAAGAATTCTGGTCGGCAGTTGGCTTTCAATGCGATGGGCGCTATCACCCAAGCCGCACCAGAGCTTTCGCTGCGTATTCTGGAACTGAGGGCACGCGACAAGGCATGTGAACACACGGATAAAGCATGCCATGGTGAATCCTGTCCTCTGGCCAAGGGATTCTATGACCGTTTGCCCCAAGCCCGGCAAGCTGCCTTGAAGGAAAAGGTACTGGATCATGACTCGCTACGCACCATAGCGCTTGGGTGGCAGGTTTGTCCCTATTACCTGAGTCAGGAGATGGCGCGCTGGTGCGATGTCATTGTAGGGGATTACAACTACTACTTTGACAGCAGCGCTATGCTTTTTGCCTTAAAGGAGCAGAGCCAATGGCGGATAGGAATCCTCGTTGATGAAGCTCATAATCTATTGGAGCGTGCGCGGGGGATGTATACCGCCTCTCTGGATCATGCTGTGGTAGCGTTACTTCGCAAAGAGAGACCTCCAGTGCTGAAGCAACCACTGGATCGGATCAATCGTTGCTGGAATGCCTTAATCAAGGAACAACCTTCAACCTATCAGGCATACGACGAAATTCCCGCGAAGTTGTTATCCGCGCTGCAAAAAGCGATTTCAGCTATAAACGATCTGCTTAACGAGACGCTGGCTCCACTGGATGCCACGCTTCAGCGTTTCTATTTCGATGCAATTCAATTCGTTCGGATGGCTGAAAGTTTTGGTGAGCACTCACTGTTCGAATTACTGAAAAAAAATGAGCTGGCACGTAAACCAGCCGTGCAACAGTCCGTTGTAACCATACGGAATGTGGTCCCGGCACCTTTTATCGGCCCGCGATTCAACGCAACCCATACCGCTATTCTTTTTTCCGCGACCTTAAGTCCACCTCACTTCTTGCGGGATACGCTTGGGCTTGCAGCGGGTACACCTTGGGTTAATGTAAAGTCCCCGTTTGCGGCGGAACAGTTATCGGTTCGCCTCGTAGACAACATTTCGACGCGTTATCAACACAGAGAGCAATCCCTGCGACCCATTGCAGAGTTAATGGCTTGGCAGTACAGACAGGAGCCAGGAAATTATCTGGCTTTCTTTAGCAGCTTCGACTATCTCGAAAAGACCGCATCGTTATTTTCCAATCTTTTCCCGGATATTCCGCTTTGGCTCCAGGCACGGCAGATGAATGAGGCAGACAAGGCCCAGTTTCTGCAACGGTTTACAAACACCAGCAGCGGTGTTGGTTTCGTAGTGCTAGGGGGAAGTTTTGGCGAGGGTGTCGACTTGCCAGGGCAGAGGCTGATAGGAGCTTTTATCGCAACACTTGGGCTTCCTCAGATCAATCCTGCCAATGAACAGATCAGGACGAAGCTCGACCGGCAATTTGGTACCGGTTATGACTATGCCTACTTTTATCCAGGTATGCATAAGGTCATTCAGGCAGCAGGTCGGGTCATAAGGACAACCTCTGATCGTGGTGTGCTGTACCTGATTGATGACCGTTTTGCTCAGTCCAAGGTCAGACGGCTATTGCCTGAGTGGTGGAAGGCGCAGACCTTTCGATGGACTTACAGCGTTAACCGGAAATAAGTCTGAAGGAAAAAGCGTAGGCTGGAAAGGCGGTAGTAGGGAGCAGGGGAGGGGACTCAGGACCTGAACGAGTTGTCCAGGCCCTGAGGTGAGGCACTGTTAGCGAGCCATCGCTACCAGTACTTCAGAGGCAGGAACATTGAAGTCTACCGACATCATCACGCTCAGCGCAGTGATCGTAACGATGGAGAAGACGAACAATTTTCTTGCCCAGGCATTGTCATCGTTGGTCTTGTAGCCCATTAGAGCCATGCGCAACCAGTAAACGCCCATGGCTGCTGCAACCACCAAGTACTTATAACCGGCGTAGCCCCCAATCGTGAGCGCTAGCGTAGCGGCCAGAAAGGCCAGGATATAGACCGTAATATGGCGCTTGGTTACAGGGATACCCTTCATGACTGGCAATACCGGAATTGAAGCTGCCCGATAGTCGTTCAGTCTGAAGATTGCAATGGCGTAGGAGTGCGGCATTTGCCAGAGGCAGAAAATCAGCAGAAGGATAGCGGCACCCATATCGAACTCATTGCTAACGGCGCAATAGCCGATTACAGGAGGAGCCGCACCCGACAGGCTACCCACTAGGGTGCCATACACAGATTTACGCTTCAGGCACAGGCTGTATAGACCCACATACACAACGAATCCCATGAGCCCAAAGGCTGCGGATAGCGCATTTACCTTGAAGTAAAGAAGTGCGATACCCGCAATGCCCAAGAGCGTGGCATAGGACAATGTGACACTTGGAGAGATAAGTCCTTGGACGAGGACACGATTTTTCGTCCGTTCCATGACCTTATCAATGTCACGGTCAATATAGTTATTGAAGACGCAGCCGGAAGCGATGACCAGAGACACCCCTACTGCGGTAGCTAAGAAAAGTGCTAAGTCGATGCTTCCTTTCGAAGCAAGGAAAAAACCTCCGGCAACCGAGATCAGGTTGCCGAAGATAATGCCTGGCTTCGTTATAAGTAGGTATTTCTTGATCATCGAAGCGACTCTTAGTGGGCGAGCATATTGCTATGCATGCCGTGAATGATCCACAGCGAGCCCGCGACCAAGATAACAGTGATCAGAACGGTAAACGCAAAGGCAATTACGTTCCAACGCTGCTCAGACGACGTGTTCATGTGCAGGAAGAACACCAGGTGTACAAAAATCTGCACAAGCGCCATTACCCAAATCACGATCAGCGTAGCCGACTGTGATAGTACAGGGTTCATAACGATGCCGAATGGGATCACGGTCAGGATGACGGACAGAACGAAGCCGATAATGTAGGACTTCACAGTGCCGTGGCTAGAGCCCGCGTGGACGATATGTCCGTGTTCGTGAGCCATTACATAACCCCCATCAGATATACAACGGTAAACACGCAAATCCAGACGATGTCCAAGAAGTGCCAGAACAGGCTCAGGCACATCAGGCGAGTCTGATTGGTCGCAGTCAAGCCTTTCTGGCTAACCTGAATCATCAGGATCGCCATCCAGATCAGACCGGATGTTACGTGCAGACCGTGAGTACCAACCAAGGTAAAGAAGGCTGAGAGGAAGGCACTGCGCTGAGGGCCAAAACCTTCTGCAATCAGGTGATGGAATTCGTTGATTTCCATCACGATGAAGCCTAGACCGAACAGGAAGGTAATCGCCAGCCAACCCAGGACTTTGCTCTTCTGCTCTTTGTGCGCAGCGATCATGGCAAAGCCATACGTGATACTACTGAACAGCAGCAAGAAGGTTTCTACCAGAACGTAGGGCAGTTCGAAGATCTCTTTGCCGGTAGGACCACCAGCAAAGCTGCCACTCAGAACAGCATAGGTTGCGAAAATAGTCGCAAACAGAATGCAGTCCGTCATCAGGTAGAGCCAGAAGCCGAATACAGTCATGGATCCGGCATCGTGGTGCCCATGCTCCTCAGCATGGGCAACTTGGTTATGAAGAACTTGACTAGACATAGGTTTAAGCCTGACTCGCTGCTAGTTTCTGGAGACGCTCATTCTCGATACGTGCCACTTCGGCGGCAGGTACGTAGTAGTCGATGTCATCATCGAAGCTACGAATGATGAACGTAACGATCATGCCGACGAATCCAACGATGGCCAGCCACCAGATGTGCCAGATAAGAGCGAAGCCAAAAGCCAGACCGAATGCGCTGATGATGAATCCAACACCGGTATTGCGTGGCATGTGGATGTCTCTGTAGTCAGCAGCCTTACGCTCGGCCAGACCTTTCTCTTTGGCACCCCAGTAAGCATCGATGTCATCAACAACCGGCTGTTCTGCGAAGTTATAGAACGGTGGCGGCGAGGAAGTGGACCATTCCAGAGTACGGCCACCCCATGGGTCACCGGTTACATCCTGGTTCAGCTTGCGGTCACGGATACTGACGTAGAACTGCAGCAGCTGGAAGATAACGCCACACAGAATGATGGCTGTACCGATGGCAGCCACGATCAGCCAAGGATGCCAGTCTGGGTTGTCATAATGGTTCAGACGACGAGTCATACCCATGAAGCCCAGGACGTAAAGCGGCATGAAGGCAACGTAGAAGCCAACCAACCAGCACCAGAAGGCACATTTGCCCAGTTTTTCGTTAAGCGTGAAGCCGAACGATTTCGGGAACCAGTAAGCTACACCCGCGAAGTAACCGAAGACCGCACCGCCGATGATCACGTTGTGGAAGTGAGCGATCAGGAACAGGCTGTTGTGCAGAACGAAGTCGGCACCTGGGACAGCCAGCAGAACGCCGGTCATACCACCGATACTGAAGGTGATGATGAAACCAATGGTCCACATCATCGGAGTAGTGAAGCGGATACGGCCCTTGTACATGGTGAAGAGCCAGGTAAAGATCTTCACGCCAGTCGGGATGGCAATAATAGTCGTAGCGATACCAAAGAACGCGTTGACGTTGCCGCCGGAGCCCATAGTGAAGAAGTGGTGCAGCCATACAATGAAGGACAGCACGGTAATAGCCAGCGTAGCCCATACCATGGATACGTAGCCGAACATGCGCTTGCCGCTGAATGTAGAAGCAACCTCAGAAAACACGCCAAAGGCGGGCAGAATGAGGATATATACTTCCGGGTGACCCCACGCCCAGATCAGGTTGACGTACATCATGGGGTTGCCACCAAGCTCGTTGGTGAAGAAGTGCATACCCAGATAACGGTCAAGCGTGAGCAGAGCCAGGGTAACAGTCAGAATCGGGAAGGCTGCGAGGATCAGAACACTGGTGCACAGGGCGTTCCAGGTAAAAATCGGCATTCTCATCAGCGTCATGCCTGTAGTACGCATCTTAAGAATGGTAACTACAAAGTTCACGCCTGTTAGAAGTGTACCGATACCTGCAAGCTGAAGTGCCCAGATATAGTAATCCACACCAACACCCGGGCTGTATTGAATGCCCGACAGTGGGGGATAGGCCACCCAACCTGTTGCAGCGAACTCACCGACGCCCAAGGACAGGTTGATGAGCACAGCGCCCGTCACGAAGATCCAGAAGCTGAACGAGTTCAGGAAAGGGAACGCGACGTCCCGCGCACCGATTTGCAGCGGCACCACAACGTTCATCAGACCTGTCACCAAAGGCATGGCCACGAAGAAGATCATGATCGTGCCGTGTGCGGTAAAGATCTGGTCGTAGTGATGTGGAGGTAAATAGCCTTCCGCACCGCCGGCTGCGATCGCCTGCTGTGCACGCATCATGATGGCGTCGGAGAAACCGCGCAGCAACATGATGAGCGCTACCAGGATGTACATTACCCCGATTTTCTTGTGGTCAACCGTCGTGATCCACTCGGACCACAGGTAGCCCCATTTCTTGAAATAGGTGAGGCCGATAAATACGGCTATCGCACCCAGAATCATGGCACCGACCGCACCTACGATGATCGGTTCATGATAAGGAATGTCTGCAAGACTTAATTTTCCGAACATGATTTACTCCGCCGCACCTTCGTGCGCACTCTTATTCATTGCCTGATCCATTACCTGATCTACGCGCTTGCTGTAATCGCCTTTCAAGTATTTATCGATGATGTCCTGGAAAAGGTGAGGAGCCACGGATGAGTAATACTCAATCGGGTGCTTCTCGCTAGGCATGGCCAGGTCTGCATAAATCTCGGAGCTCAGCGTCTTGGGAGAGGCCTTGACCTTGGCAACCCAGGCGTCGAACTCTTCAGGTGTCGTAGCATGGGCGATGAACTTCATGTCCGAGAAGCCAGCGCCACTGTAGTTGGCCGAACCACCGCCATACTGGCCGGTTTCATGGGCCATCAGGTGCAGCTGGGTCTGCATGCCGCCCATGGCATAAACCATGCTGCCCAATGCCGGGATAAACAGGGTGTTCATGACCGAGTCAGAAGTAATGCGGAAGTTGACCGGTGTATTAGCCGGGAAGGCAATCTCGTTAACTGTAGCAATACCCTGTTCCGGGTAAACGAAAACCCATTTCCAATCGGTAGAAATAGCTTCGATGGTAATCGGCTTGACGTCAGAGTCTATCGGCCTGAAAGGGTCAAGAGAGTGGCTGGTCTTCCAGATGAGCACGGCCAGAATAGCCACAATCACCAGCGGAACACCCCACACAATCACTTCGACCTTGGTCGAGTGCGCCCAGTTGGGTGCGTAATCCGCATCCTTGTTGGAGGCGCGATATTTGATTGAGAAAAGGATCGCCATGACGATGACTGGGATAACCACAATCAACATCAAGCCGAAGGCAGTTAATATAAGATGCTTTTCTTCTAACCCTACTGGACCTTTAGGATCTAAAAGCGTCATGTTACAACCACTGAGTAAACCAGTGGCACCTAAAGCCAATAGGCTAGAAAAAATACTATGTTTCTTTTTTCTCATCTCACGACCTCGGTTGAGGGGCACTCTTCGTTTCAGGGGATAGCCAGTAATCGGTACCATCACTAATTTAGTGCGGCGCAGAAATAGGTCAGGCTGATGAAGCTTTGGGTGTCGCGGTCATTACAAACGTGTCGATAACGTCAAATGCGTCATTGAGCCACATGTAAGGATATGTTACGACCGAAATCCATTTGAGCCAAGCTGAGCCAGTCTTGGGCCTACGTCTGGATTGCACGTTTCACCAGTCCTCCTTACCTAGCCTGCGTAGAGTGCGGGCTTGTTCGGGCCTTAATGTTGAAATCGATCGCGACTGGAAAACAGGACTCTTCCAGACAGGCTACGCGCTCGTGGTAGTACCAAGCATAGCAGGGGATACATTTAAGGCTTGGCCGTGCCATGAATCTTATTCACGTCAGTGCCGTGTACCAAAAATAACGCTGCAACTTGGGTAGCGTAAGCTGTACCAATAAGCACGAGGCCTATGCGGACGCGCTAATGGGCAGCATCCGGACCAATCTCGCTTGCTTACCAACCCGGTGGACTTGAAGCCATCTGCTTGCTAGTGAGCATATTGTTGCAAGTTGAAAATTCACCCTGCCTTATATAGGCATATTGCTATCAATCAGGTGTTTTTTCTCTCTCAAGAGCGCTTCAAGGCACGCCTTATCGGGCCGTGCGCAGTTTAAGTTCATCTAGGGTTCACGTCTATCATTGAGTCGCTTTTAGGCGATACAAGGAGCTAGCTAAGTCCTTGATTTTTCAATGCCTGCTTCAATATGTCGCACCTTGATTGAGAGATTGTTGATTGTAGGGAATTGACAGCAGGCAAGTACTACAAAAAGAAGCGGAAAAGGAGTCGAAGCGAGAGTGCTAAAAACAAAGATTGTTACATAATATGAAATTATGTTTTGTCATGAAAGGGCGCTGACAAGCATGCGCCAGCGCAACTCAAATAAGGTTTGGTTTCTACGAAGTCAGTTCTGTTATGCATATTGGGGCTTTCTTATTAAAAGACTATTTATCAAGTTCGAGTAATTAATTTAGCAGCATACCTTTTAATAAAGGTTTCTAGTTCAAGTGCGACCCCATTCTTTGCACATCTTGAAGCCATCTTAATCGTTGTTCCTCGCTACTTGCTCTTATTGGTGCGAATTCCAGGTGATCACGAATCTGTATGCCACACACATCCAAGGCCTCTCGCATCATGAGGCGATGCGGAGAAAGTCCTCTCAGGCGCTTCCAAGGAGTAGGCAGACTGTCAGCAGTGACGATAAGGTCAGCGCTTCGGCCTGATAGAAGTTGTTCGCCTCCCCAGATCTGATCGCGATAAGCGAATGCAAAGCCTGGCAAGAAAACACGCTCGATAAAGCCGCTTAAAAGGGCAGGTAGACCACCCCACCAGATGGGGTAAACAAATAGAAGATGTTCTGCCCAATGAATCAGTCGTTGAGCTTCCAGCAAATCTTCTTCAAGAATCTGGCTCTTATCGTAGCCTTCTCGAAGTACCGGGTCGAAACTAAGCTCTCTCAGTCGTAATTCACGTACTACATGATTATGTTGGCGAGCCCCTTGTATATAGGCTGCGCTCAGCGCATGACAGAAGCTTTCGCTCTTGGGCGAGCCCTGGATAACCAGGACTCGTTTGCCATCGCCCTCTAGAGGTGTTGCGCCCGTTCTTGGCTCAGCCATGGCTGCCTGCTTCCAGCATGGTTTCAGGCCTTACCCACTCATCGAACTGCGCCTCGTTCAGATGACCAAGCTCAAGGGCTGCTGTTCTGAGGGTCTTATTTTCGGCATAAGCCTTCTTCGCAATTTCAGCGGCCTTGTCATAACCAATGTGGGGGTTCAAGGCTGTTACAAGCATCAGACCTTGCTCAAGGTGAGCTGCCATTTTCTCGGCGTCAGGCTCCATGCCGGCTACGCAATGTTTGTTGAAATTGCGGCAGCCGTCGGCCAGTAAGCGAATGGATTCAAGAATGTTATAGGCAATGACAGGCTTGAAGACGTTCAGCTGCAGATGCCCCTGGCTGGCAGCGAAAGTGATGGTGGTATCGTTCCCCATTACCTGGCAGGCCAGCATGGTCAATGCTTCCGCCTGGGTTGGATTGACCTTGCCGGGCATAATGGAACTGCCAGGCTCATTGGCTGGTAGCTTGACCTCGGCAAAGCCTGCCCTGGGGCCGGAGCCTAGCAGGCGCAGGTCGTTACCAATCTTCATGAGGGCTACGGCCAGCGTTTTCAGTGCGCCTGACAGTGCGGTAAGTGGTTCGTGACCTGCCAGGGCAGCAAACTTGTTAGGTGCGGTGACAAAGGGTAGGCCGGTAAGTGATGCAATTTCTTTTGCAATCGCCTCGTCGAAGCCTTTGGGAGAGTTGAGGCCAGTTCCTACTGCCGTTCCGCCCTGAGCAAGTTCATAAATGGCTGGAAGGGCTGAGCGAATGGCGCTCTGAGCGATGTCGAGCTGAGCGACGTAGGCCGATACTTCCTGGCCGAAAGTAATAGGTGTTGCGTCCATCATATGGGTACGGCCAGTTTTGACCAGACTCATATGGCGTGCGGCCTGCTGGGCCAGACCTCCGGAAAGCTCATCGATAGCAGGCAGCAGATCTCCCAGTACGGCTTGTGCGGTTGCGATGTGCATTGCAGTCGGGAAGCAGTCGTTGGAGCTTTGGCCGCGGTTGACATGGTCGTTAGGGTGCACAGGCTTCTTGCCACCCTTGCCCTGGCCTGCAAGTTCATTGGCGCGCCCCGCGATCACCTCATTGACGTTCATATTGCTTTGGGTGCCGCTGCCGGTTTGCCAGACAACCAAGGGAAACTGATCATCATGACGCCCTTCAAGCACCTCATTGCTTGATTGCTCGATAAGGTCCGCTATCTCTTGCGGCAATTCGCCTAACCCTGCATTCACCCGAGCCGCTGCTTTCTTGATCAGCGTAAGTGCATGCACGATCGCCAGCGGCATTTTCTGGCCACCAATGGCGAAGTTTTCCATAGAGCGCTGTGTCTGAGCTCCCCAATAGGCATTTTCGTCGACTTCTACAGGACCTAGGCTGTCGGTTTCGGTACGGCTCATGATGCTCTCCTGCATGCAAATTTTGGGTGGTCGGCGCGCTGGCCAATGAAAGGCTTTCAAGCAGTAATGGGAAACCAATAGGGCCAAGGCTAGCGCTTATCGGTGATTAGTCTATTCAGATGTGGGGTGGGTTCCGAAAACATTAGGCGGGTCAGATTTCAGCTAGATTTACCATTGAAGATGCTGAAGCTTGCCTGAACGGAGCCGGAATACGACTTGAGTCATCGGGAAACACGTGGGCAGAATACAGATCTTTTAGCTATCGCTATTCATGTTTAAAGGATGTCCGATGAAGACTTTTCGTGCTGTCTGCACCGCTGTGATGCTCTCTGGTGTCAGTGGCCTGGCCCTGGCTGATGCGGCTAGCCATGCTGCCCAAGCCGAGCGGTTTCTAAAGCTGGCCAACGCCGACAAGCTCACTACACCGGTTTATGCCCAAGTGCATGAATTGTTTGATCAGCATTTCGCCCAGGCCAAGGCTCCGAGCAAGAAGGCTGTTCTTGAAAGCTACATTGCGCGTGCTAATGCAACACTGGACAAGTCGATTGGTTGGGACAAGGTTAAGCCTGATCTGGTCAAACTCTATACTCAGAACTTCAGTGAAGCCGAGCTGAAAGACTTGATCGACTTCTACCAGTCTCCACTGGGTAAGAAAATGATGAATACGCTACCGCAGATCTCCATGCAGTCTGCCCAGCTGACCCAGGGCAAGCTCGAGCAGGCAGTTCCCCAGGTCAACAAGCTGCTGAGTGATATGGATAAGGAGCTGGGTGTTAAGCCACAGGCTGCTCCTGAAGGTAGCGGTTCTAAGAAATAAGCGAGACCTATCCATGAGTATGCGCGACCGTATTCTTTCAACGTTAAGCATGCTGCAGCCGCAGCATCTTGATGTTGTTGACGAAAGCCACATGCACAGCCGTGGTCAGGAAACCCATTACAAGGCTGTAGTGGTCAGTGAACAATTTGAAGGGTTGAATGCCGTTAAGCGGCATCAGAAGGTCTACGGGGCGCTGGGTGGGCTGATGGGTGAGTTTCATGCCCTGGCGCTTCATACCTACACACCCGAAGAGTGGGCCAGACAAGGAATGGCACCTGAGTCGCCGACATGTCGCGGTGGCAGCAAGCATGACGGACTGCACGACTAGAAGTGGCTGTGATCCGCTTGAGGGCTCTGTTCAAGCCCGTCGCGCTTCCTTAGACTTGTCGCTCCAGCGCCGGCCTTTGCCGGCGTTGTGCATTAACCGGTCCGTCCCTTACGAGGACGACCACTGGAGAAGTTGACATGTCTGGTTCTATTGTTGTAGCTGCACTGTATAAATTTGTCACTCTTGAAGATTACGTCGAGCGCCGTGAGCCCTTGCTTACTGTCATGTTGGACAATGAGGTAAAGGGCACCCTGCTACTGGCGCAAGAGGGCATCAATGGCACCATTGCTGGCTCTCGGGCCGGAATTGATGCGGTTCTGGCTTTTTTGAAGGCAGACTCGCGTCTGGTTGATCTTGAGCACAAGGAATCCTATTGCGATGAGCAGCCGTTCTATCGGACCAAGGTCAAGCTCAAGAAGGAAATTGTTACCTTGGGCGTGCCGGGCGTCGATCCCAACAAGAAGGTTGGAACCTACGTAGATCCGAAAGACTGGAATGCGCTTATTTCAGACCCTGATGTTGTATTGATTGATACGCGCAATGATTACGAGGTCGGTATCGGGACCTTTACCAATGCGGTGGATCCCAAGACCAAATCCTTCCGCGAGTTTCCTCAGTATGTCAGGCAGAATTTTGATCCTTCCCGTCATAAAAAAGTGGCCATGTTCTGCACTGGTGGTATCCGCTGCGAGAAAGCGTCGAGCTTCATGCTCAATGAGGGCTTCGAAGAGGTCTATCATCTTAAGGGTGGTATTCTGAAATATCTGGAAGAGGTGCCGCAGGAAGACAGTCTTTGGCAGGGCGACTGTTTTGTGTTCGATAACCGTGTAACGGTCAGGCACGATCTGAGTGAAGGGGAGTATGATCAGTGTCATGCTTGCCGGACGCCCATATCAGCTGCAGATCGGGAATCTGAGCACTACGTGCCTGGCATTAGCTGCCCTCATTGCTGGGACTCATTGCCAGAAAAAACACGTATCAGCGCACGTGAGCGTCAGAAGCAGATTGAGCTGGCCAGGCAGCGGAATCAGCCGCATCCCATTGGCCGGGATCCCCGACAAGTTTCCAAGCTATCGCAGGAGGCTTGACCTATGAAGGCGCGATTGCTCTATGTAATGGATCCTATGTGTTCCTGGTGCTGGGGGTTCGCGCCTGTCATGGAAGCACTGGCTGAGCAGGCACGTCTCTATGGCGTGCCCATGCATCTTGTCGTAGGTGGGCTGCGTAGAGAGCGAGTCGCCATGGATGCCGCAGCGCGGGTGCGTACTCTGTCTTATTGGCAAGCAGTCGAGGAAACTACAGGCCAACCCTTCACGGTTGACAATGCGCTGCCTGAAGGGTTTGTCTACGATACAGAACCGGCCTGTCGAGCACTGGTTGCAGCAAGAGGATTGGGTGAGCAGGCGGTATGGCCGCTGGCAAAGCTTATCCAGCGTGCTTTTTATGTAGAAAACCGCGATGTTACCCAGCCGGCTGTTCTTGTTGAGCTGGCGGAGAAGGCAGGGCTGCCTCGCATTGAGTTTGCTCCGGCTTTCGATGCCCCAGAAACAAGAGCCGCAACCCAGGCGGACTTTGACTGGGCTCTCAATTTAGGCATTGCAGGCTTCCCAACCTTGCTGGCGGAGCGTGAGGGTCAACTAGCACTTGTCACCAATGGTTATCAGCCCCTCGATAACCTCTCCGAGCTTTTGGGCATGTGGTTGGTGCGCGGTACTGAGTTCTAGTCCGCCTATTGTCTTTAAACCCTCATGATCCCTTGAGGTCTATCAAGGTACGTCCTTGCTTATGGCTGCATATCAATGATTAGTATATCCAATACTGTTTCCCTGCCAGATACTGAAGTGGAATTGACGGCGGTGCGTGCTCAGGGGGCGGGCGGCCAAAATGTAAACAAGGTGTCCAGCGCTATTCATTTGCGTTTCGATATTCGGGCTTCGTCGCTCCCGGATTTTTATAAGGAAAGGCTGCTGGCTCTGCAGGACACGCGTATTACGCGTGAAGGTGTTGTGGTACTCAAGGCGCAGCAATACAGAACGCAGGAGCAGAACCGTGAAGATGCATTAACGCGTCTTGCTGAGCTTATTCAGAGTGTTACCCGCGTTAAAAAAACACGTCGCCCAACCAAGCCAACGCTGGCGTCCAAAAAGAGACGACTCGAAGGAAAGACCAAGCGCAGTGCAGTCAAGGCAGGGCGTGGCCGGGTTGATTTTTCATAGAGGAGTTTGTACGGGCATTTGATTTGTCTGCAGTGTTTCCTGAGCATGACTCCCTTCTTTTGATGTAAGCCTGCCTTTTTGATGGTAATTAGATTATCTGGCGCCTCGGCTGTCTTTCACCGGGACATCAGCGATTTACGTTCCTGTCCATGATCAAGCAGCATCAGTACTGAGATAGCCGTTAAGACCTTTGTCGAATAGTTACCAAGGCGCTCAGCCAGTAAAACGGAACTACAAAAACAACAAACTTCTCCGTTGAGGTAACCGCCATGAGTGCCGCATCCCTCTATCCCGTACGTCCTGAAGTAGCCGCCCTGACGCTGACTGATGACGCTAGCTATAAGGCTCTATATCAGAAGTCCGTGATTAATCCAGACGGATTCTGGCGGGAGCAGGCCCAGCGGATCAGCTGGACAAAGCCATTTACTCGCGTCAAACAAACTTCATTTGACGATCACCATGTCGATATCAAGTGGTTTGCCGATGGAGCGTTGAACGCGTCTTACAATTGCCTTGATCGTCATCTCGAAGCGCGGGGTGATCAAGTGGCTATTATCTGGGAGGGCGATGATCCTTCCGAGCATCGTCACATTACCTATCGTGAATTGCACGAAGAGGTCTCCAAGTTTGCCAATGCACTGCGTGGCCAGGATGTACACCGTGGCGACGTAGTCACCATCTATATGCCGATGATTCCAGAAGCAGTAGTGGCCATGTTGGCGTGCGCTCGCATCGGTGCGGTGCACTCTGTCGTCTTTGGCGGCTTTTCTCCCGAGTCATTAGCGGGTCGTATCAGTGACTGTCGCTCTAAAGTCATCATCACTGCGGACGAGGGTATCCGAGGCGGCAAGAAAACACCTCTGAAAGCCAACGTTGACGAGGCCTTGACAAATCCGGATACATGCTGTGTCCGTAAGGTCATTGTATGCAAGCGCACGGGTGCTCCCATTGCTTGGCATGCGCACCGCGACGTCTGGTATCACGACGTAACTCAGGTTGCCTCCGCGCACTGCGAGCCCAAGGAGATGGATGCCGAGGCGCCACTGTTCATCCTGTACACCTCAGGCTCTACCGGTAAACCCAAGGGCGTCATGCATACTACTGGCGGCTATATGGTTTATGCGTCACTCACGCATGAGCGGGTGTTCGACTATAAGCCAGGCGAGGTTTATTGGTGTACGGCTGATGTAGGCTGGATTACCGGTCATAGCTACATTGTCTACGGGCCTTTAGCCAATGGGGCTACCACATTATTGTTCGAAGGGGTCCCTAACTATCCGGACGTAACCCGTGTCGCCCAGATTATCGACAAGCACCAAGTAAATATTCTGTATACCGCTCCGACGGCTATCCGAGCGATGATGGCCCAGGGGGATGCGGCTGTTCGAGGGGCCGATGGTAAAAGTCTGCGCCTGCTGGGGTCAGTAGGTGAGCCGATCAACCCTGAGGCGTGGCACTGGTACTACAAAACCGTAGGACAAGAGCGCTGCCCGGTTGTTGATACCTGGTGGCAGACCGAGACAGGCGGTATTCTTATCAGTCCGTTGCCTGGCGCTACGGCCTTGAAGCCTGGCTCCGCCACTCGTCCTTTCTTTGGTGTCCAGCCGGCACTGGTCGACAATGAAGGCAATATCATCGAAGGTGCCGCGGAGGGCAATCTGGTTATTCTGGATTCCTGGCCGGGACAGGCACGCACGATTTACGGCGACCATGATCGTTTTGTGGATACCTATTTCAAAACCTTCAAAGGTATGTATTTTACCGGAGATGGTGCGCGTCGCGATGAGGATGGTTACTTCTGGATTACTGGTCGCGTTGATGATGTCCTTAACGTTTCGGGGCACCGCATGGGTACTGCGGAGATCGAAAGCTCAATGGTTGCGCATTCCAAGGTGGCCGAGGCGGCTGTCGTAGGGATGCCTCACGATCTCAAGGGGCAAGGGATCTATGTCTACGTTACCCTCAATTCAGGTGAAGAGCCTTCTGAAGCGCTACGCCAAGAACTCAAGCAGTGGGTGCGTAAGGATATAGGGCCTATTGCAACGCCTGATATCATCCAGTGGGCGCCGGGACTGCCCAAAACACGCTCTGGAAAAATCATGCGTCGGATCCTGCGCAAGATTGCTGTGGGTGAATATGACTCGTTAGGCGATATTTCAACGTTAGCCGATCCGGGTGTTGTTCAGCAGCTTGTTGATACCCATCGTGGCATGACTCAAGCTGTAGCATGAGTATGTAACGGCAGATGCGCCGAAATGAGGCCATGGGTAACGTCTTGGCTTCATTTCGGGGTAATTTTTCTTTCCTGTTTCCACACGACTTGAGCTAAGCAGCGGTTTCATAAGGAAATATTTCCCTTGGGCGCGCTTATTGCTTCGTATATCTATTTTTAATTTTTTTCAAGCATGCTATTGTATAGCCTGTCAAGACTGTTTAGGTCTGTCTAAAACCCTTCTGTAATTACTTGTCGCATAGACGAAATAACCCTTACTAGGCTGCCGCTAGAATGCCGCTACCCACGCTGCTGCATTGCTGGTGCCATGCATGTGCATAGAGTGTTGCCATGCGTATTGGTGGCCTGGGCTATTAACCAACGTCCGCAGCCCATTCCTTCGTAGGAGCTTGCATGAAAAAGCTGGCATTGCTTGGCGCTCTCGCGCTGTCTGTTCTCACCAACGTATCCGTGGCGGCCGATGGCAAGCCGGTTCGCATCGGAATTGAAGCAGCGTATCCGCCCTTTGCCTCGAAAGCAGCCGACGGCAGTATCGTGGGTTTTGACTATGACATCGGTAACGCGCTGTGTGCTGAAATGAAGGTCAAGTGCCAGTGGGTTGAGCAGGAGTTTGATGGTCTTATCCCTGCACTCAAAGTACGCAAGATCGACATGATCCTGTCATCGATGTCCATCACCGATGAACGTAAGCGTTCCGTTGACTTCACCAATAAGTATTACAATTCGCCAGCCAAGCTGGTGATGAAGGAAGGCGCTCAGGTCAACGATATCAAGACTGACCTGAAGGGTAAGAAGCTAGGTGTACAGCGTGGCAGTATTCATGACCGCTTTGCTACCGAGGTACTGGAGCCTGCCGGCGTGAGCATCACCCGCTATAGCTCTCAGAATGAAATTTATCTTGATCTGACCGCGGGCCGTCTCGACGGCACATTGGCCGATGCTACCTTATTGGACGACGGCTTCCTGAAAACCGATGCAGGCAAAGGGTTTGCCTTTACCGGGCCTGACTTCAATGATTCCAAGTATTTTGGCGAAGGTATCGGTATCGCTGTACGCAAGAACGACGGTGAGCTGAAAGAGAAGCTGAACACTGCAATCAGCACCATTCGCGAGAACGGTACGTATAAGAAAATTCAGGACAAATACTTTAATTTCAATATTTACGGAAATTAACGAATCCTGATGAGGCGTGGTGGCTTCACTGCCATCGCGCCTGTTTTGTATCTGGGCGCTTGATTTTGTTGCGCTGAGGAGTTGTCCACTATGCTCAACGGCTACGGGGCGAATATTGTCGATGGTGCCTGGCTTACCATACAGCTGGCCCTGATATCCATGGTGTTGGCCTGCGGCCTGGGTCTGGCTGGCGCTGCCTTTCGCCTTTCACCGGTACGCTGGCTGGCTTGGCTGGGCGATCTGTATTCGACAGTCATTCGGGGAATTCCCGACCTGGTATTGATTCTGCTGATCTTCTACGGTGGTCAGGATTTGATCAATCGTCTGGCTCCTATGGTGGGGTATGACGATTACATAGATATCAATCCGTTTGCAGCAGGTGTTTTTACTCTGGGTTTCATCTTCGGCGCATATTTGTCCGAAACCTTTCGAGGCGCTTTTTTGGGTATTCCAAAAGGGCAGGCTGAAGCGGGTGTTGCCTATGGCATGAGCGGCATCCAGGTATTTTTCCGAATTCTTGTCCCGCAAATGATTCGACTGGCCATCCCTGGATTTACCAATAATTGGTTGGTACTGACCAAGGCAACCGCGCTGATCTCTCTGGTGGGACTGCAGGACATGATGTTCAAGGCCAAGCAGGCGGCCGATGCTACCCGCGAGCCCTTCACGTTTTACGTGGCTGTTGCGGCGCTTTATCTGATTATCACCAGCGTGTCGCTTCTGTTGTTGAGGCTGGTTGAAAGACGTTATTCCGCAGGCGTTAAGGTGGCTGACCTATGATCTTTGACTACAACGTCATCTGGGAAAATTTGCCGCTTTATTTTAACGGGCTTTTGGTTACCTTGAAGTTGCTGGCTGTTTCTCTGGTCATTGGGCTGGCCGCTGCCATCCCGCTGGCGTTTATGCGGGTATCCAAGCGTATTCTGATCAATTTTCCTGCCTGGCTTTACACGTATGTAATTCGAGGAACACCAGGCTTGGTGCAGCTTTTCCTGATCTATTACGGCTTGGCTCAATTCGAGGTGATAAGGGAAAGCTGGCTCTGGCCTTGGCTCTCGAACGCCACGTTTTGTGCATGCCTGGCCTTTGCCATCAACACGAGCGCTTATACCGCCGAGATCATTGCGGGTAGCTTGAAGGCAACGCCGCACGGTGAGATCGAGGCGGCTCAGGCGATGGGAATGTCCCGTTCGCTCATGTATCGGCGGATCGTATTACCTTCTGCATTGCGTCGCGCACTGCCTCAGTACAGCAATGAGGTCATCATGATGCTGCAGACGACTAGTCTGGCCTCGATCGTAACCCTGGTCGACATTACCGGCGCAGCCCGTACAGTCAATTCCCAGTTTTATCTGCCTTTCGAGGCCTATGTCACCGCCGGCGTGTTCTACCTTGCGCTGACGTTTATTCTGGTCCGGCTATTCAAACTGGCCGAGCGGCACTGGCTCGCCTATCTGGCGCCTCGTAAACATTAAATATCGAGTACGAGCCGGGGCCTGTGCACTGGCTAGACTAATCAAGGCTTTGAAACCATGTTCAAACTTGAAATACAGGATCTACACAAGCGTTACGGTGATCATGAGGTGATCAAGGGGGTTTCGCTTGCGGCCAAGGCCGGCGATGTCATCAGTATCATCGGCTCCAGCGGCTCGGGTAAATCGACGTTGCTGCGTTGCATCAATATGCTGGAGCAGCCCCATGCGGGCAAAATCCTGCTTAATGGCGAAGAGCTCAAGCTGCAGTCTACTAAGCAGGGTGCGCTCAAGGCTGCTGATCCAAAACAGCTGCAGAAGATGCGCTCGCGCCTGGCAATGGTGTTTCAGCATTTCAATCTGTGGTCACACATGACGGTGATGCAGAATGTGATCGAGGCGCCAATTCATGTCCTGGGTGTTTCCAAGGCTGAAGCCATTGAACGGGCTGAGCGTTATCTAGCCAAGGTAGGGGTATCTCATCGTAAGGATGCATACCCTGCCCATATGTCCGGAGGCGAGCAGCAGCGCGTAGCAATAGCTCGCGCGCTGGCCATGGAGCCGGAGGTCATGCTGTTCGATGAACCGACCTCTGCGCTGGATCCTGAGCTGGTAGGAGAGGTGCTCAAGGTGATGCGTGATCTGGCGCTTGAAGGGCGTACCATGGTGGTGGTTACCCATGAGATGGGCTTTGCCAGAGAGGTCTCCAATCAGGTTATCTTTCTGCATCAAGGGCGCGTCGAGGAGTCTGGCAATCCTCGTGAAGTCCTGGCTAATCCGAACAGTGTGCGACTACAACAATTCCTGTCTGGCAGCTTGAAATAACATATGGCCATTCGTATAGGCTTTTTGATTTGGCCCGAAACCCGCCCTTTGACGGTAGCCCTGGCCGAAGAAGCCTTTCGAGTGGCTAGACGGCAGCAGGCCAGCGCTGAATACGTGCTTGAATTGATACGCATCGATCAGGCCGAACAGCGCTTGACGCATATCTCCTGGCCCGCTCAACTGGAGCACTTCCAAAGAGTGTTTTTGTTGGCGGATGAGATTCCGCAGTCACTCTCGGTCCCGCTGAGTACGGCGCTAAAGCAGTGCGCTCGATCCGGAGTGCAGGTAGGGGCCATTTCAGCAGGCGTATTTCCGCTGGCGCAGTCAGGTCTGCTTGATGGTTACCGCGCTGCGGTGCACTGGCGCTGGCTGGATGATTTCACAGAGCAGTATCCCAAGGTTATCGCAACCA
Organism: Pseudomonas sp. MAG002Y; assembly: GCF_019400845.1. Classification (NCBI taxonomy): domain Bacteria; kingdom Pseudomonadati; phylum Pseudomonadota; class Gammaproteobacteria; order Pseudomonadales; family Pseudomonadaceae; genus Pseudomonas; species Pseudomonas sp. MAG002Y. Next base: position 37,905 of record NZ_WOEJ01000013.1, read on the forward strand.
ATCATCTGTTTGAGTGGGACCGTGACCGGCTCTCTGCCTGTGGTGGCCTGGCTATCCTGGACATGGTCTTGGCCATGCTGAGCCATGACCATGGGGCGGACCTGGCTGGTGTTGTTTCGGAAGAGCTGGTTGTCGAGCGAATCCGCGAGGGCAATGAACGCCAGCGAATCCCGCTGAAAAACCGGCTGGGCTCCAGTCATCCAAAGCTGACCCAGGCAGTCATGCTCATGGAGGCCAATATTGAAGAGCCGCTTACCACTGATGAAATCGCACAGCATGTCTGCGTGTCACGTCGTCAGCTCGAGCGCATTTTCAAGCAGTACCTGTCACGTGTGCCAAGCCAATACTATTTGGAGCTTCGGCTAAATCGGGCACGCAAGATGCTGATGCAGACCAGCAAATCCATTATTCAAATTGGGCTGTCGTGCGGTTTTTCGTCGGGGCCTCACTTCTCCAGCGCCTACCGAAATTTCTTTGGTGTAACGCCGCGTGATGATCGTAATCAGCGGCGTGGGGCAGGACCGGATGTCGCGGTTGTTACCGAGCGTTGAACCGCGGCTTCGGCTTGCTCAGCCAAACAGTAGAGACAGTTCATGCGCAGGTAATGCCTTGCTGAAATGAAAGCCCTGTACCTCGTCGCAGGCATCGCCACGTAGGTGCTCAAGTTGCTCTGCTGTTTCTACGCCTTCAGCCGTAACCGTCATGCCAAGGGATTGGCCCAACGTAATGATGGCCTGGACGATAGCGCGATCGTCTGGGTTTGTACCGATACCAGCGACAAAGCTGCGGTCTATCTTGATGCCATCAAAGGGGTAGCTGCGTAGGTATCCCAGAGAAGAAAAGCCTGTACCAAAATCGTCCATGTGGAGACGTATCCCGAGCGCCTTCAGGCTGTTGAGTGTCTCCAGCGCTCCGTCAGCATCGTCCAGCATGACGCGCTCGGTAATTTCCAGTTCAAGTCTGGAAGGATCCAGCCTACTCTCGGTCAGCGCATTTTGTACCTGATTGATCAGGTCGTGACGACCAAACTGTCGGGGCGAGAGATTCACAGAAATACCCACCGGTTGTGGCCATTTGACGGCTACGTGGCAGGCGCGTTTCAGTACCCAGTTTCCGATGGGAACGATAAGGCCGGTGTCTTCTGCCAGTGCAATGAAACTATCGGGTAGCAGCATGCCATGTTCAGGATGCTTCCAGCGTAATAGCGCTTCGAACCCGGTCAGCCGATTTCCTGTAAGCGAATAACGTGGCTGAAAATGGAGGCTCAATTCTTCTCTTTCCAGCGCCTGACGGAGATCGTTCTCCAAGCGTCGACGGCTGGTAATCAGCTCGTTCATTTCGTGGGAGTAGAAACGCCATGTATTACGGCCCGCAGCCTTGGACTGATAAAGCGCAATATCGGCGAGCCGCAGAAGCTCCTCTGCGTTATTTGTATCAGAGGGCGCTAGTGCAACGCCTATGCTTCCTCCAATAAACACGGTCTGGTCATCCACTTTGATAGGCTGATGGAGCTGATCAATGATTCGTGAGCTCAGTGCAGAAATTTCTTCATGGTTCTGAAGGCGGGTCATCACGACAATAAACTCATCACCACCGACCCGCGCGACTAGATCGGCTTCTCGAATGCAATTACGCAGGCGCTTGGCTACTTCCCTGAGCACTCTGTCGCCCGCTGCATGACCCAGCGCATCGTTGACCGGTTTGAAGCGATCCAGATCCACACTTAACAAGGCCACAGGGGCAACGCGTGTTGATGGGCCTACATGCTTTTTTAGAAACTCGTTCAAACGGTTGCGATTGGGCAGATCGGTTAAGGGATCATGCAGAGACAGGTGCCTTACCTGAGCTAGCGCCTTGACCTCGTCGGTAATATCGCTGGCCGTGCCGCGAAACCCTTGCGTGCCGTCTTTTATCGGTCGCGCCGAGACGCGGCAGGTCCGCTGCTTACCTTGTCGGTCATGATAATGACAGACGAGTGGAGTAGATGTAGAGGCGTTCCTTCGATGGTTCAGCCATGTTGTTAATGACTCATGGTCTGCTGTCAGCAGTTCATCAAGGTTTTTACCAAGCCACTGCTCAGGTGTAGTGCCTGTAACTTCCTCGAAGCGCCCTGAAAGATAGGTCAGGCAGTACTGAGCATCGATTTCCCACAGCCAGTCCGACGCGGCTTCTGCTACGTCTCTAAAGCGCTCCTCGCTAACCGCTAAAGCTTCCTTGCTCTGAGTCAATTCAACGTAATGAGCCTCCATGAGTCGTGCGGTAGAAAGTGCATTACGCAGGACTAGCCAGGTTGACGCGATCAGCATGAGGCCCGCGATACCGAAGTAGGGAAGAATCGAGTCAAGCAGCGCCTGGCCATGACGGGGCGGGTCCCAGGCCAAGTAGCTATCAGCGGCAGGTGCTAGACGAAGCGTGGACGAGCCTTCAATCTGAGGCGTCTGTGTAGTCCGCAGATTGATTAATCCATATTGCGTACCCAGCGCCTTGAGCTTGTCTGGTGTAAGGATATTGACGAAGAGAAGTACTGAGCGGGTGCCGGGCCGCTCCTTAACGGTTGGGTCTTTTCCTGGCGTGATGGATCCAGCCGCAACGATGGCAGGTACTGAGTCGACTTTCAGGAGTTCACTGACTACCTCTTCCTTATTTTCAGGCGCGCGTGCCTTGTTCAGCAGAGCGTCAAAATCGCCTTGTAGCCATTGCCGGGCATCAAGAGGAGTTTGCTCACCTTCAATCAGCGAATAGACGGTTTTGTCCTGCGCATTTAGAACAAGTAACCCCTGAAAGCCATAGAGCTCATAAATAGACTCGCCCAGGTTTTCTCCGTCATACGCCCAGCTGATGTTGAGCTTAAGGTGCATGTTCTTGTAAAGCTCACCCCATTTGGAATAGTCAGATATGTCCTTTTTTATGCTTGTATTCAGGTCTTCAAGGGCTTTTTGAGCAGCGTATAAGGTGTCTGCCTGAGCCTGTTGATCCTGGCTACGAGCGTTGTGGATCAATAGCCCACATGCGAGCGAAAACATCAGGAACAGCAATACTGTAACCAGAGGGAATACGCGGCGGGTAAAAGTAGTACTGAGCATAGTAGGCAAAGGCGGCGCAGAGTGGTCTTGAAATATAGGCATTGATGGCAGATGGCCACTCTTGGGGAGGGGAGGCATCCTATAAGATGTCGACTGATGTGTGAAATAGTTCAGCTAAAACAGATATTAAACTAGCAGGCCTAGTAAGCTTGGCGAAATAGATATTCGTCTGATGTAAGGCGGGCGGCCATGAGGCAGTAAACGAAGAGCCTTGGATAAGAGGCTTTCATTGCAAATGCGTGCTGTTTGAGGCTTGGTAACAGCACGCAGGACTGGATTTCTTTAATGAGTGTCAGTAGCACCGCCATAGTGCGCGCAGCCTGACATGCTCTTGCCATTGACGCGCAGCTCCGCCTGAAGGGATTGAACCGTACCAGTGCTTTCATCAACACAGCGCTGCGGACTAACCCATAGCTCGACACGCTCGCCGTTGGCTTCGGTAGACAGGCTACGACTACCGTCGGGTAGTTGCTCCTGCAAATATGGAAGAGCCTGCTGGCTGCGATCGTTCGAGGCTATAACCATGCCCTGGCCACTTACTACCACATTCCATTCTGGAGTATGACCGGCTGCGCGAAGCGTCAGGCGCTTGAAATTAGGGTCTGAACAGCCGGGCCCGGTGTACTGCATGCGATACACTTCGGAAACGGCAAATACGCCATCGCTTCCAGCTGGCCCTCCAGATTTCATCTTTCCGCGTAAATCTGCGAATAGGCTGCTGGCACCGCTATCGGCCGTCAACTCATGAGCATCGTTGATAATAGACGTGTTGGCCGCATCGTCTATTTGAAAGTAGCGATGCCCCTGACAGGGGCGAAAGAGTAACTGGTCATTCGCTAACCGCAAATCACCTTGCAGGCGTACGCCTTGAGACGCCTTGGACGAAGCGATGCTATCGCTCGGGGTGCTATGGCAGCCTGCCAGCAACGTGGCCAGCAAGGTCAGGGGCAGCAGCAAGCGTGGCGCTAACATCTAGAGCTCTCCATTGAAACAAGGGTGGCAACGTTACTGAGCTATATCCGTTAGGACAAGGCTGAAATGAACTTGTGCGCTCTTTTTGAACGGAGCGCACAAGCGATCCTTTAGCCTCCCAGGTAGGCCTTGCGTACGTCAGGGTTGGCCAATAGGGCTTCGCCGGTATCCTGCATGACGATATGACCATTTTCTAGAACGTAGCCACGGTCTGCCAGTCTGAGCGCTTGGTTGGCGTTCTGCTCGACCAGAAATACCGTTACGCCATCCTCGCGCAGTTGTTCGATGATATCGAAAATCTGCTGAATGATGATGGGGGCTAAACCCAATGAGGGCTCGTCAAGCAGCAGGAGACGCGGATGACTCATCATCGCACGACCGATGGCAAGCATCTGTTGCTCCCCACCGGACATCGTGCCTCCGCGCTGGTGATAGCGCTCCTTCAAGCGAGGAAACAGGCCAAGAACCTTTTCAAGCTGACGATCATAGTCATGCTTGTCGGTAAAAAAACCGCCCATGGCGAGGTTTTCCTCGACAGTCAGGCGAGCAAAGACGCGGCGACCCTCAGGAACCACGGCGATACCCTTGCGCATGATTTCGGAGGAGTCTTTTCCGACCAGCTCTTCACCTTCGTAACGAATACTACCGCCAGCTGCCTTAGGAGAGCCGCATAGCGTCATCAGGAGGGTAGACTTGCCAGCGCCATTGGCGCCGATGAGTGTCACGATCTCCCCTTTGTTGACCGACAGGCTGACCCTATGCAGCGCCTGGATCTTGCCATAGAAAGTCGAAACGTTTTCGAACTGCAGCATCACGCTTCTCCCAAATAGGCTTTGATCACGTCAGGGTTATTACGGATTTGCTCCGGCTTACCATCGGCCAGGGGGGTGCCCTGATTGATAACGACAATATGATCCGAGATGCTCATGACCAGGTGCATGTCGTGCTCAATGAGCAGAACAGTTACGCCATGCTCGTCTCGCAGCAGGGAAATCAGCGCTTTCAGGTCTTCCGTCTCGCGAGGATTAAGGCCGGCGGCAGGTTCATCAAGCATGAGGAGTTGAGGGCGTGTCATCATGCAGCGAGCAATCTCAAGACGGCGCTGTTGGCCATAGGCCAGATTGCCGGCAGGTCGGTTGGCGACCTCGGTGAGGTTGACCTGCTCAAGCCAGTGGCGGGCAAAGTCCATGGCTTCAGATTCTGCGCGGCGAAAGTCGGGAGTTTTGAAAAGGCCAGCTAGAAAATTCGTATTCAGATGGCGGTGTTGAGCAACCAGCAGGTTTTCAACCGCCGTCATTTCCTTGAACAACCGAACATTCTGGAAGGTGCGTACGATGCCGCGTCGGGCGATCTGGTGACCCGGCAAGCCATGAATGGGCGTACCTCTAAGTAGAATTTCGCCTCCTGTTGGCTGATAGAAACCGGTCAGGCAGTTGAACACGGTTGTCTTGCCAGCGCCGTTCGGTCCTATCAGGGAAACGACCTGCTTTTCCTCGACGCTGATATTGACGCCATTGACTGCCAAGAGGCCGCCAAAACGCATGGTCAGGTCTTTAGCTTGAAGAATAGGTTGGCTCATTTACGCAGCTCCAAATGGGGGCGCTGCATCGGGAGCAGGCCTTGCGGCCGCCAGATCATCATCAGGACCATCATGGCGCCAAACATCAACATGCGATATTCACTGAACTCACGCATCAGCTCTGGAAGCAGAATCATGACAATGGCTGCCAGAATGACGCCCAATTGTGAGCCCATTCCACCCAGAACAACGATCGCCAAGATGATGGCTGACTCAATGAAGGTGAACGACTCCGGCGACACCAGCCCTTGGCGAGCCGCAAAGAAGCTGCCTGCGAAACCTGCAAAGCAGGCACCCAGCGTAAAAGCGGAGAGTTTGATAAGGGTCGGATTCAAGCCTAATGCACGGCAGGCGATCTCATCCTCGCGTAGGGCTTCCCAGGCGCGACCGATGGGCATGCGCAGCAATCGGTTGATCACGAAAAGAGTAAGCAGGACGAGCAGTAACGCAACCAGATAAAGAAAGATCACCTTATAGTTCGAGTTGTAGGCGATGCCAAAAAACTCATGGAATGTCTGCATGCCTTCGGGGGCACGCCGCTCAAACGTCAGGTTGAATAGCGTAGGCTTGTCGATTCCGCTAATGCCGTTGGGGCCGCCGGTGATGCTGGTAAGGTTGCGTAGCAGAATGCGGATGATCTCGCCGAAACCGAGCGTCACGATGGCGAGATAGTCACCTCGCAGGCGCAGCACGGGAAAGCCCAGCAAAAAGCCGAATAGCGCAGCCATCAAACCGGCAATGGGCAGGCAGATCCAGAATCCAAGGCCGTAATAGTGGGAGAGCAGGGCGTAACTGTATGCCCCTACGGCGTAAAAGCCGACGTAGCCCAGATCAAGAAGACCCGCCAGGCCGACCACAATATTCAGACCAAGCCCCAGCATCACATAGATGAGAATCAGCGTAGCGATATCCACGGCTCCCCGTGAGCCGAAGAATGGCCAGACTAGCGCGACAAGAACCAGCCCGAGGATGACCCAGCGTTGAACAGATGGCTCGGTGAGCTGGGTGCCTAGTTTGGTCAGTGGTGAGGTGTGGGTGCCCCTGGTTCGGCGCGGCATGGGAATGCGATCACGTACCAACTGCCATACGAACATAAGGGCGGCCGCCCCAAAAATGATCGTCAGGGTGGTTGGGCTGGCGCCATGGACTTCGAGCCCGATACCCACTGTGGTCAGTTTTAGCCCCAAAACAGGGTAGGCCACTGCGAGTACGAGAAGCGCACTGAAAAAAGCCGTTTTAAGCTGTTTGTTGAAAGGGGTACTGCTCATACTTTTTCTACCTCCGGACGGCCCAGAATGCCGGTCGGCCGGAACAACAAAACGAGGACAAGAAGTGTGAATGCCACGACATCCTTGTACTGATCACCAAAAATATCGGCCCCGAACGCTTCGGCTACCCCTAGCACCAGTCCGCCCAGCATGGCGCCTGGAATACTGCCGATCCCGCCCAGTACTGCGGCAGTAAACGCCTTGATACCTGCCAGAAATCCCAGGCTCGGATTAATGACGCCGTATTGCATACCGAGCAGAACAGCCGCGATGGCTGCCAGGGATGCGCCGATAACAAAGGTCAAGGCGATAATGTTGTTGGTGTTGATGCCAAGCAGGTTGGCCATCTTGATGTCTTCGGCGCAGGCTCGGCAGGCGCGGCCGAGACGCGAGCGTGAGATGAACAGTGTCAATCCGAGCATGGCCAGAAACGTGACCACGAAGATCAGAATCTGCATATACGAAATGACGACTCCACTCATGGCATCATTGCCAAATATGATGTTGCCAGGCAGCAGGCTGGGAATGGCCTTGTCCTTGGAGTCCTGTGCCAATAGCACTTCGTTTTGCAGGAAGATGGACATGCCGATGGCTGAGATCAGCGGAATCAGGCGATTACTGCCACGTAGCGGACGGTAGGCAATACGCTCAATACTGTAGCCATAGGCACTGGCAACAATAATGCTGGCAGCAAAGGCCGCAATCATGATGATCGGCAAACTATGAATGCCCATGAGTGCTAATCCGGCGATGACAATGAAGGCTACATAGGAGCCAATCATGTATACCTCGCCATGGGCGAAGTTGATCATGCCAATAATGCCGTAGACCATTGTGTAACCAATGGCTATCAAGGCGTAGGTGCTGCCAACGGTCAAACCGTTTACCAGCTGTTGAAGATAGTGGTAGAGCTCAGGCATTACTTTCTCCTGAATAGCGGCCACAGTGCTTTTGGCGTCTTGGCACGCCTACTCATTTGGAATGAACAAAGCCCACGGAGGATACCGTGGGCTTTTGAGGACGTTTGCCAGACAACGTGCTGGCAAGTTCCTGCTTAACGGTTACTTGGCTTCGGTCTTGGTGCCGTCGGCGTGCCACTCATAGACGACAAATTCGAAGTTTTTCAGGTCGCCTTTTTCGTCAAACGCCAGGTCGCCTGTAGGTGTGCTGAACGTATTGCTGCGCAGGGCCTCTGCTACAGCATCGGTTTCAGTGTTGCCTGCCTTCTTGATGCCATCAGCAATAACTTGCACGGCTGCGTAGGAGGGGAAGACGAACGGGCCGCTCGGATCCTGCTTCTTGGCTTTGAATGCTTCAACCAGGGCTTTGTTTTTCGGATCCTGATCGAAAGAGCGGGGAAGGGTTACAAGCATGCCCTCTGAGGATTTGCCTGCAATGGCGGAAATTTCAGAGTTACCCACACCTTCCGGCCCCATGAAGCGAACTTTCAAGCCTTTTTCCTGTGACTGGCGCATCAGAAGGCCGAGCTCCGGGTGATAGCCGCCGTAATAGACGAAATCCACACCCGCCTGCTTCAGCTTGGAGATCAGAGAAGAAAAGTCCTTGTCGCCGGCATTGATACCTTCGAATACGGCAACTTTGACATTGGCGCCTTCAAGTGTCTGCTTGACGGCCGTGGCAATGCCTTCACCGTACTGCTGCTTGTCGTGGATGATGGCGACTGTCTTGGGCTTGATATGCTCGGCTATATATTTGCCGGCAGTAGGGCCTTGCATGTTGTCAAGACCAATGGTGCGGAAGATCAGTTTATGTCCGCGTGCCGTGAGATCAGGGCTGGTTGATGCTGGGGTGATCATCAGGATGCCTTCGTCTTCGTAGATATCGGACGCCGGCTGGGTGGAGCTGGAGCACAGGTGGCCAACCACGAATTTCACTTCGTCATTGACGATCTTGTTGGCAACGGCAACCGCTTGCTTGGGGTCACACGCATCGTCGTAGACTACGCCTTCGAGCTGCTGGCCATTGACGCCGCCAGCCTTATTGATTTGCTCGATAGCCATTTTGGCGCCGACAAATTCCATTTCCCCATATTGCGCTACAGGGCCGGTAACCGGGCCGGCCAGAGCGATTTTTATTGTATCGGCAGCGACGCTGTAGCTGGTGAGTCCAGCCAGGGCCATAGCGGCGAATAGTCGGGAAAGACGCTGAGTTGCCTTATTCATAGTGCTCCACTCGAAATGCTTATTGGTTTTGGCAGATCACAAACGTTTATTGCAGTATTTATTCTTATTGCTGGCTTTCTTGTTATGACGATAAATCGGCATCGCAACGTGCGGAGTGTAGAGTGCCGATCACGGAATTGAAAAGTGGCACATCGACTGTATCGATACACTTTGTCGCATCATGTATCGGATACGAGCCGAAACCGGGCTGAAGACATGTCAATCCTGTCGACAATAAGCGACAGCCGCTATCATGTCGCTTTATTTTTAGGGGTGACGTGATGTCCGAAACCAGCACTCTGTACGCTACGCTGTTGGGCCAGACCGCTGAAATCTCATGGCAAGAGTTACAGCCGCACTTTGCCAAGGGTTCGTTGCTTCGGGTGGATGCCGAGATAGACTTGATAGAGGCGGCAGAAGCCATTGTTCAGGACAATACAGGCAAGGTTTCTGCCTGGCTGACGTCCGGGCAAATGGCCAAGGTGGCCGAGGATGAGGCACGGGGTTTTCTGGTAAGCGATCCAGTCTTTTGGGCAGTGGTCGTTGCGCCCTGGGTGCTTATACAGGCTAGAAACGGTAACAGCGGCGAGGCATGAGACCGCCAGGGTGGATCAATGATTGATCCACCGCTGACGGATCCAGGCACTAAAAGCGTCCACCAGCAGTACCAGGGTCAGCATGGCCAGGATAATGGTTGCAGCCTGAGCGAGTTGAAACAGGCTGAGGCTGATTTGAAGCATTTGTCCTAGGCCGCCAGCGCCCACGAATCCCAATATCGTCGCCATGCGGATATTGTTTTCCCAGCGATAGAGAATATAGGCAAGCAGCTGAGGCCAGACGCTTGGCAGAATGCCATAGGCGAAGGCGGCAAGGCGTCCGCCGCCAGCCAGTCTGATCGCATCGCTGGGGGCGGACGGAGTGTTTTCCAGCGCCTCGGCAAACAGGCGACCCAGTACACCCGCCGTATGCAGTGCTAATGCAAGCGTGCCGGCGTTGGGCCCTAGCCCTGCAGCCAGTACCATCAGTGCCGCCCACACCAGTTCCGGGACGGCGCGGAGGGCATTGAGCAAGAACCGCGCAACTGCTTTGAATAGAGTACCGAGTCGGCCTGCCGCAGGCAGGGCCAGTATTATGCCAAACAGGGCTGCCAATAGGGTTCCCATGGCTGACATGGCCAGTGTTTCCAGGCAGGCCCAAGCGATGGCGTATAGGTGACTGCGGGAAAAGTCCGGGGTAAGAAATCCGTTGGCAAATTTTGCCATTTGCGCAAGAGAGGTCCGCGAAAACAGCTCGATAAAATTCGTCTCAAGGTAAGCAAAGGACGAGGCAATGGCGGCTAGTACTACGATAACGGCGGCAAGACCCTTGATTTTCATCGTTACGGCTCTCGCAGCAAGCGGCTGATCAGGTCGGCCAGCATGACCAGTATCAGAAAGGTCAGCATCAGGCTGGCAACTTCTCCGCCAGCAAACATTCGCAGAGACAGATCGACCTGTTGCCCCAGCCCGCCAGCGCCGACAAATCCCATGACGACCGATGCACGGATAGCACACTCCCAGCGGTAGATCGTATAGGAGATCATTTCGCCGCTGGCGGCCGGTAGCAGTCCATATGCGAATGCCTGAAGTCGCGAGCTGCCACCCAAGAGCAATGCTCGCGTCGCGTCAGCAGGTACGGATTCGAAAATCTCAGCGTACACCTTGCCCAGCATGCCACCGTACGTGATGGCAATGGCCAGGACGCCCGCAGTTGGACCCAGGCCTACCGCTCGTACAAATAACAAGGCCCAGACAATTTCAGGAATGCTGCGCAGAATTACAAGAACGATACGTACCGTATTGCGAGTCGCCTGACCCAGCCACGAAGGGCGTCCTTGCCGATGAAGCGCGGAGATGGAAAGCGAGCGTGTTGCCAGCAGGGCTGCTGGAAAGGCGATCACCCAGGCGAGCGTCATGCCGGCCGTGGCAATGGCTAGGGTTTCCAGCGTGGCTTTGCCAACTATCGAGAGAAACTCCGAATCGTAGGCTAGCGGCCAGAATCCTGCCAGAAAGCTACCCATGATTCTGGCGTTCTCGCCGGTGAGCAAACCAGGAATATCCAGCTCGGACAGGTGAAGCCCAGGCCAGAGCAGTATGATTGCCAGCAGGCTGATGCCTAGACGAGGCAGGGCGGCAGGATCACGCGAGGGGGCAATCAGCATCGCGGTGGTGTGGCAGGCATGAAATAAACACTGGATGAGTTCTCTGGTGCCAATTGCTCATTGGCATACAACTGCTCCAGATCATCGGAGGTAACGGCTTGCGTTGCTTTGTCGAATACAATAACGCCTTGGCGTAGCCCAATGATTCGCGGAAAGTGTTTGAGCGCCAGCTCTACGCTGTGCAGGCTGGCAATCAGCGTTGCGCTTCGTGTTTCGGCCTCACGAGCGAGAATGGTTAGTGTATGGCTGGCAAGTACCGGATCCATGGCGGAGACAGGCTCATCCGCCAGTATCAGCTCAGGCGCCTGGTATAACACGCGGGCAATGCCGACGCGCTGGAGCTGGCCCCCCGAGAGCTGATCGCAACGCTGATACAGCTTTTCTGACAGGTCCAGCTTTGCCAGAGCCTGTTGGGCGCCCGGACGATCCAGTGGATAGACAAGGCTGACCAGGCTCTTCCATAAAGGCCATTGGCCCAGGCGCCCAGCCAGTACCGCCGTTACGACGCGTTGCCGCGCCGGGAGGGGAGGTGCCTGGTGAATCAGACCGATATGGGCACGAAGTGACTTCAATCGGGACACGCTCAATGACCACGGATCGGTCTGCAATACGGTGAGCTGTCCTGCCGTTGGCTTATGGCTTGTCGCCATCAGGCGGAGCAAGCTGGTCTTGCCTGCTCCAGAAGGGCCAATCAGTGCTACGCGTTCACCTTTGGTGATCTTCAGGTCAAGCTTTGAAAGCGCGCGATGCCCATTGGCGTGAAGAAGCTCCACGCCAGCTAACTGGACGCTCACTTCAACAGACCGGCCGCACGTGCAGAGCCTTCGATGCCCTTATAGTTTTCAGGAGAAGTTTCTACAAAACGACTGGCTGCCTGTAGATCCAGAATGGCTTTGTCTTCAGGCTTCGAAGGATCCAATGCAAGAAAGGCCGCCTTGATTTTGGCCGCCAGTTGCGGATCCAGATTGCCTCTGACGGTCCAGTTGTAATCGTAATAGGGCGGAGTGGTCGCGAAGACCTTGACCTTGCTTGTGTCTACTTTCTTGGCATCAACCAGCTTCTGCCAGACCGAAGCGTTCAAAACGCCTCCATCCACTTTTCCAGCCTGTACCCAGGCGGCAGTTGCATCATGGGCTCCAGAATAGGCTATACGTGAGAAAAACTGCTCCGGTATTATTCCTTCCTGCTGCATGAAGTAACGGGGCATCAGGCTGCCGGAGGTCGAAGAGATCGAGCCAAAGGCGAACGTTTTGCCTTTTAGGTCTTGAACCGATTTGACGTTTGGATCAGCTGTAATGAATTTGCTGGTGAATTTCTGATCTTCTTCCCGTTGTACCAGCGGATTCATGGGCGCTTTGAGTTGGGCCTGGACAAAGGTAAAGCCACCCAACCATGCCATGTCCAGTCTGTCAGAGGCCAGCGCTTCGACCACGCCTGCATAATCGGAGACCGGCACGAAGGTAACAGGCATGCCAATCTGCTTTTCCAGGTACTCTCCCAGCGGTTTGAACTTGCGAAGCAATTCGGTAGGTGCTTCATCCGGGATAGCCGAGACGCGTAGTGCATCTGCTGCCTGGGTAAGAAGGGAAGTGGCGCACAGGGTAAGACCGGCCACGAGGGCCAGGGAACGCTTCAACATGAGTTTCTCCGGTTCAATAGCGGAAAAAATAGAGCCGCGAAGTATACGGAGATTGACGAAATTTCACAGCCGCTTAATGGCACCCTGGTGTGGCGACGTGTAACGAGGCAGGAGCTGCAAAGCTATTGCAGCTCCTGCTTAAGTCATCAAGTTTCGTCAAAGAAGCGTTCGTGCCACTCTACCAGTGGCTGAGGCGTATTGAGTTTTTGGCCGTAGATGACCGCATACGCTAGCACGTTTTGGACATATTGACGGGTTTCGTCAAACGGAATGGTTTCTACCCAGACATCGAACGCCAAGTGCCGGGCGTCCTTCAGCCATCTTTTTACACGTCCGGGACCGGCGTTATAAGCCGCTGAGGCTAGAACACGGTTACCGTTGAATTGTGCATGAACCATGCTCAGGTAAGCGGTGCCCAGCTGGATGTTTGTGTCCGGTTGCAGGGCTGATTGAGGGCTGGCCAATGGAATAGAAAACTTGCTGGCAGTATGTTTTGCCGTCGCAGGCATCAACTGCATCAAGCCCATGGCTCCCACGCCTGAACGGGCATCGGCCATGAAGCCGCTCTCTTGCCGGGTGATAGCGAAGACCCAGCTGCTATGCAAGCCTCGCTGGCGCGCTTCACGAACGAAACTGTCGCGGTAGGCGATAGGGAAGCGGATGTCCAGATCGTCCCAGTACTTGGCTTGGCTAATTGAGCGAATAGCCGGGAAATACCATTGCATGTCGTAGGCCATGCGGGCCTGGGCAACCAATTCGTCCCGGTTGAAGCTGCGGCTGACATGAAACCACTCGCGCCGCGCATTTACAAATTCACCACGTGCATAGAACTCGAGCGCGCGCTGAATACCAGGCGTGGTGCGTACGCGGTTGCGAAGGCTATTGCTCAGTACGAGCGGACGATTGTTCAGCTGATAAGGCGCCTTGATGCGGTCGGCTGCTAGAAAGCCGTAGAAATCGCGCTCACGCGAGACTGGCTGGTAATCAGCCAGTACGCTTGAGCTTTGCGGCTGAGACAGCTCCAAGGTACGGGCGCGCCAGTATTGCCAGCGGTTGGTTTCCAGAAGCGATGGAGGAAACCGCTGGATTAACTGGTAAGTCTCTTTCCAGCGGGCCAGACGCAGTAGAAGGCGCGCACGCCATTCGCTGACCGTGTCATCACGGAGTTCCGGATCGTAACGCTCCATGAGCGGAAGGGCTCGTGGGTCAAAGTTCTTGGCCAGGGTCAGCCCGATCTCACGCGCAATGGATACTTTTTCGTCGCGCGAAAAGGGCAGGCGCTGACTATAGGTATCGAGTAGGCCCAATGCTTTCTCGGGATCCTGTTTGGCAAGGCGTCGCAAACCCAGACCAACCACATCGGCCATGGGCTCGCTGGCAGGTGTGAAGCGCTGCACATCGGCTAGCTGTTGGGGTTTCTGAGCGATATCGCTCATCAGGTTGGCAAGTGAGCCCAGGGTGGGCATCTGCTGTCCCAAATGGGTGACTAGCCCGTAATTACGCGCTTCGGCCGCCAGCTTGGCACGTTTCCAAACCATGCTTTCAGGCATCTGGCCGCGAGCAGCCCAGGCACTGAAAAGGCCATCACAGGCGGCTGGTTGTGACTTGCCTACCAGCCAGAGCTTTTCCGCTGTCTTGAAGGGTTGTGTTGTCTGGCCTTCCTGAATCTGGTGCTGGGCATTCAGGCAATCCAGTTCGGTAAAGTTGAGCTTGGAGTCATAGTAGCGGTCAAAGGTACTCCAATCGCCGCGCTCGGAGAGCCAGCGCAGCCAGCGCAGCTTCATCCAGTTTGCCTGCGGGAGATCGCCATGCTCGGCAAGAAAGGCTTCTATTTCTGTATTGCTGGCGTTCTTGAGGCGTGCGGTCAGCTCGTCATATTGCAGGTAGGGCTCCAGGGGATACCCTTGCAACGCATTGCGTGACTGCAAATAGAGACTGGCATCTCCCTTGGCCAGCGCTGCCTTGGCTTGGTCGTATAGGAGACGTTGTTGCTCAATGGGGGCCGCGTGAGCGGTTTCCAATCCAATGAGAGAAGCAAAGACACAGGTCAACAGCTTGAACAGACGGCCGCGCATGAGATTCCCGGAGAAGACTGCTGGTACATGCGGCTCGGCCGCACAAAGGCGATTACTTTAGCTTGTCGGCCATTACGACGAAAGCGTATGAGCTACCAACGGTCAGGCTAATAATCTTGTCGTCATGGGTACGAAAACATTAAGTGCCGTCGGTAGGAAAACATGCAGTTCGTACGGATGGGCACTAGAATGCACGTCCTTTTTCTTGGAGATGCCTATGACCTTGCTCAAATTCACCGGCGTATCCCTGGCTTTCGGTGCCATGCCATTGCTGGACGGAGTGTCCTGGCAGATTGCTCGGGGTGAGAGAGTCTGCGTGATCGGGCGCAACGGTACTGGCAAGTCCAGCATGCTGCGCCTGGTCAAGGGCGAGCAGATGCCAGACGATGGCGAGATCTGGCGTGCTCCGGCGCTGAAGATCGGAGAGTTGCCCCAGGAGTTGCCTCGGGCAGATGATCGTACCGTATTCGATGTTGTGGCCGAGGGATTGACTGGCGTAGGGGAGTTGCTGGCGGAGTATCATCGACTGTCCCAGAACATTCACACTGACGAAGACCTGACGCGTCTGATGCGCGTTCAGCAGGATTTGGAAGCCAAGGATGGCTGGCGACTGCAGCAGCTGGTCGAGAGCACGCTGAGCCGCCTTCAGTTGCCTGCAGAAAAGACCCTTGCAGAGCTTTCCGGAGGCTGGCGTCGGCGTGTGCTATTGGCGCAGGCCCTGGTGGCCGAACCTGACTTGCTGTTGCTCGATGAGCCAACCAACCATCTGGATATCGGGGCTATTGCCTGGTTGGAAGAGGCCTTGAGTCAATATCCGGGTGCGATTCTGTTTATCACCCACGACCGAGCCTTCCTGCAAGCCCTGGCGACACGTATTCTTGAGTTGGATCGGGGCCATCTCATCGACTGGCAGGGCGATTACGCCAGTTTTCTGGTGCATAAAGAGCAGCAGCTTGCAGCGGAAGAGACTGCCAACGCACTGTTCGATAAGCGTCTGGCTCAGGAAGAGGTCTGGATTCGTCAAGGCATCAAGGCTCGACGTACCCGCAACGAAGGGCGAGTGCGTGCATTGAAGGCCATGCGCTTTGAACGCAGCGAACGACGCGAACGCCAGGGTAAGGCAAATCTGCAGCTGGAAACCGCCGACAAGTCTGGAAAACAGGTCATTGTTGTCGAGCACGTGGATTACGCCCATCCAGGCAGCGAACCCATTATCCGTGATTTTTCCCTGGTGGTGCAGCGAGGCGACCGGATGGGCTTGTTAGGCCCCAACGGCTCTGGAAAGACAACGCTGCTCAAACTGCTGCTGGGTGACCTTGAGCCGACAGCAGGAAAAATCGTGCATGGCACCAAGCTTGAAGTGGCCTATTTCGATCAGTTGCGACATGCGCTTGAGCCTGAAAAAACCGTCATCGACAATATGGCTGAAGGACGTGAAATCATCACGATCAACGGTCAGGATCGTCATGTCCTCAGTTACCTGGGAGATTTCCTGTTTAGCCCACAGCGTGCCCGGACGCCCGTGAAAGCGCTTTCAGGTGGCGAACGTGCCCGACTGCTGCTAGCGAAGCTGTTCAGCAAGCCGGCCAATCTGCTGGTGCTCGACGAACCCACCAACGATCTGGATGTGGAGACGCTGGAACTGTTGGAAGAAGTGCTTCTGAGCTTTGAGGGCACCGTGCTGATGGTCAGTCACGATCGGGCGTTTCTTGATAACGTCGTAACCAGCACCCTGGTGTTTGAAGGCGAGGGCCTCGTGCGCGAGTACGTCGGAGGCTATCAGGATTGGCTACGTCAAGGTGGATCGCCTCGCTTGTTAGGTGCGACAGGGTCGAAAATGGAGGCCAAGTCGGATGCGGCGGCCACTCAAGCGACGCCAGTAGAAGCATCCAAGGCAGCAGCGCAGCAGGCGCCGGCCCGTAAAAAGCTCAGTTATAAGGATCAACGCGAGCTGGATGCCTTGCCGACACAGATCGAGGCGACGGAAAACGAGCTGGCGAGACTGCAAAGCCAGATTTCCGATCCGGCGTTCTACCAGCAGCCGCTTGAAACGACGCGTGTCGTTGTTGAGCGCTTCGAGGCTTTACAGCGTGAGCTCGATCAGCTGCTGGAGCGATGGGCTGAACTGGAAGAATGAAAAAAGGGCTCCTGAGGGAGCCCTTTTTAGTGTTACTTCCGGGTCAGGGAGACCGCTAAAGTGTCACACGGGGCACCATGTAACAAGTCATTGGCGGTCGAGCCCAGAAGAAGGGCAAGGCCATGGCGGCCGTGGCTGCCTACAACGATCAGATCACAGGCATTTTCGCGAGCAAAGCGGTGGATTTCCTGGCGAGGCTGCCCATAGGCCAACTGGCACTGGCCCTCCAGAAGACTGTATTGCGCAACAAAGCTGTCCAAGCGCTCACGGGACTGTTCGATCTGCTGTTGTTGAAGGGAAGAAAGGTCCATGGGCACGTCACCGCCGAACGCCATAGCCATTGGTTCGACCACATGGACCAGGGAAACCTTGCTTTGGAGGCCGGTAGCCAAGTCGACAGCACGACGGATTACGGCATGGCATTCATCAGTCAGGTCGATGGCTACCAGAATGTGTTTATAAGACATTTTATTTCTCCTCCTTAAGGATGGCGAACATTTCAAGTATGGCCTGTCTGGTGCGGCTCGCACCTGCTATCCAGATACCGTTTGGACCGCATTTCGCGGTACTTGCTCCTTGCTGCGGGTGTTGCGCCTCGCTGTTGTTAACAGATCGCTGCGCCAATTGCACCTATCCTTTGTAGAGATTGACGATTTTTCCGCTCCATGCCCTCTGGGTTCAATGGGTTGTTATGCCACGTTAACGCATGGGTCGAATTGACATAACGCAGGTTTTGAATGATCGTGTAGGGGCTGTCAAACACTTGTATGAATCAGATGTTTGTCTTGCGGGCCCTGTAGTGCTCGGGCAGAGAAGAGAAGGTTGCCGCAAGGTATAGCTTTCGCGTTTCGCCCGGGCTTAACGAATCCTAGTATCACGCCATGCAGTTGGCTGCCTGCCTGAATGGGCAACAAGGCTTGGATGTGAGTGTTCCGCTTCCACGTATGGAGATCAGTTGATGATTTACGAAGGTAAAGCCATCACGGTTAAGGCTCTAGAAAACGGTATCGCCGAGTTAAAGCTTGATCTTACTGGCGAGTCGGTCAATAAATTTAATCGCCTGACCTTGAACGAGCTGCGCCAGGCTGTCGATGCCCTCAAGGCCGACACTTCGGTCAAGGCCGTCATTCTCAGTAGCGGAAAGGATGTTTTCCTCGTAGGGGCAGACATCACCGAGTTTGTCGAAAGTTTCCGTATGCCAGACGAGGATCTGCTGGCAGGGAACCTCGAGATCAATCAGATCTTCAATGACTTTGAAGACCTCAACGTCCCTACCGTAGCGGCAATTAACGGCATCGCGCTTGGCGGTGGCCTTGAAATCGCCATGGCTGCCGACTTCCGGGTCATGAGCGAGACCGCAAAGGTTGGTCTGCCAGAAGTAAAACTGGGCATTTATCCCGGTTTTGGCGGGACTGTTCGGTTGCCTCGTCTGATCGGTAGCGACAATGCCATCGAGTGGATTGCTTCGGGCAAAGAGAACTCTGCTGCCGAGGCGCTCAAGGTCGGTGTCGTAGATGCAGTTGTTGCACCCGACAAATTGCAGGCCGCGGCGTTGGATCTGGCACGTCGAGCCATTTCTGGCGAGCTTGACCACAAGGCCCGTCGTCAGCCCAAGCTTGAAAAGCTCAAGCTAAACCCCATTGAAGCCATGATGGCATTCGAGTCGGCCAAAGGCTACGTTGCAGGTCAGGCGGGTCCGAATTATCCCGCGCCAGTAGAAGCGATCAAGACCATCCAGAAGGCCGCTAATTTCGGACGAGAGAAGGCGCTTGAAGTCGAAGCCAAAGGCTTCGTGAAGCTCGCCAAGACAATTGTTTCGCAAAGCCTGATCGGTCTGTTCCTGAATGATCAGCTGCTCAAGAAAAAGGCTAAGGTTTACGATCAGCAGGCGGGTGAGATCAAACAGGCCAGCGTCTTGGGGGCAGGTATCATGGGCGGTGGTATCGCCTATCAGTCTGCGCTCAAAGGCACGCCGATTCTCATGAAGGATATCCGTGAGGAAGCCATTCAGCTCGGTCTTGATGAAGCGAGCAAGCTTCTCAACAAGCGCGTCGAGAAGGGCCGTCTCGAGCCGGTGAAAATGGCTGAAGCGCTCAATCGTATTCGCCCCACTTTGTCCTATGGCGACTTCAAGTCGGTGGATATCGTGGTTGAGGCTGTTGTTGAGAATCCCAAGATCAAGCAGGCTGTGCTGGCAGAGGTCGAAGATCAGGTTGGTGAAGAAGCCATTCTGGCGTCCAATACTTCGACCATCTCGATCAGCTTGCTTGCACAAGCCCTGAAGCGTCCTGAAAATTTCTGCGGTATGCACTTCTTCAATCCGGTGCACATGATGCCTCTGGTTGAAGTAATCCGCGGCGAAAAGACCAGCGAAAAAACGATTGCGACCACTGTGGCCTATGCCAAAAAAATGGGTAAGAACCCTATCGTGGTCAATGATTGTCCGGGCTTTCTGGTCAATCGGGTGCTGTTCCCTTATTTCGGTGGTTTTGCTGGCCTGATCGGGCAGGGCGCTGATTTCCAGCGTATCGACAAACTCATGGAAAAGTTTGGCTGGCCTATGGGGCCGGCTTACTTGATGGATGTTGTAGGGATGGATACGGCGCATCATGCCCGTGATGTGATGGCGGAAGGCTTCCCTGACCGGATGAAAGAGTCCCGCAAGACCGCTGTTGATGCGCTGTACGAGGCTAAACGTCTTGGACAGAAGAACGGCAAAGGGTTCTATGTGTACGAGACCGATAAAAAGGGCAAGCCAAAGAAAGTCGCTGATGCAGAAACCTACGCCTTGCTCAAGCCTGTCGTGTATGAGCAGCGCGATTTCACGGATGATGAAATCGTTCAGCGCATGATGATTCCGCTGTGCCTGGAAACGGTTCGTTGCCTGGAAGATGGCATTGTCGAGTCGGCTGCAGAGGCGGACATGGGATTGATCTATGGCATTGGCTTCCCTCCCTTCCGAGGCGGTGCGCTGCGTTATATCGATTCCCTGGGCGTTGCCGAGTTCGTGGCACTGGCCGACCAGTATGCAGACCTGGGGCCGCTGTATCACCCGACTGAAAAGCTGCGCGAAATGGCCCGTAACGGCCAGTCCTTCTTTGGTTAACGCAGACAGTACAGAGCGAGAATTCTTATGAGCCTGAATCCAAGAGACGTTGTTATCGTCGACTTTGGCCGCACACCGATGGGTCGCTCCAAGGGTGGCATGCACCGTAATACCCGGGCAGAAAACATGTCTGCCCATCTGATTACCCAGCTTCTGGCACGCAATCCGCAAATCAACCCGGCAGAAGTGGAAGATGTGATCTGGGGGTGCGTAAACCAGACGCTCGAGCAAGGCTGGAACATTGCGCGAATGGCGTCCTTGATGACGCCCATCCCTCATACTAGCGCAGGGCAGACCGTAAGCCGGCTCTGCGGGTCTTCGATGAGCGCACTGCATACAGCGGCGCAGGCCATCATGACCGGTAATGGGGATGTGTTCGTGGTAGGTGGCGTCGAGCATATGGGACATGTCAGCATGATGCATGGCGTTGACCCTAACCCGCATCTGTCGCTTTATGCTGCAAAGGCCTCTGGCATGATGGGGCTCACAGCAGAGCTGCTGGGCAAGATGCACGGCATTACCCGGGAGGCACAGGATAAGTTCGGCTACCGTTCGCACCAGTTGGCTTGGAAGGCCACTCAGGAGGGTGCGTTCAAGGACGAAATCATCCCCATGGAAGGACATGATGAAAATGGCTTCCTGAAGATGTTTAACTATGACGAGACCATCCGTCCTGATACAACAGTGGAAGGCTTGGCTGAGCTCAGACCTGCGTTTAATCCAAAGGATGGTACAGTAACTGCAGGTACGTCATCCCAGATCACCGACGGCGCCTCCTGTATGATTGTGATGTCCGGCCAGCGGGCAATGGACCTTGGCCTGCAGCCACTGGCGCGTATTCGAGCCATGGCGGTTGCTGGTGTAGACCCTGCGATCATGGGTTATGGTCCTGTTCCGGCTACCCAGAAGGCCCTCAAGCGTGCAGGGCTGTCGATGGGCGACATTGACTATGTCGAACTCAATGAGGCTTTCGCAGCCCAAGCATTACCGGTGCTGAAAGACCTCAAGCTCCTCGATAAGATGGACGAAAAGGTCAATCTTCATGGTGGGGCCATCGCGTTAGGTCATCCCTTTGGTTGCTCTGGAGCCCGTATTTCCGGCACGCTATTAAATGTCATGAAACAAAAGGGTGGTGCACTGGGCGTAGCAACCATGTGTATCGGCCTGGGTCAAGGCATTACGACGGTGTTCGAACGCGTCTGAGAATGGCGTTTATGCTACCGAAACCGGGGCCTGGCCCCGGTTTTTCTTTCTGGAGGGAACATGTCCTTACAACCTGGGCTCTATCGGCATTACAAGGGGCAGGAGTACCGTGTCCTGGGCGTAGCCAAACATTCTGAAACGGAAGAGGAGCTTGTTTTTTACCAGGCGTTGTATGGTGAATACGGCCTTTGGGCGCGTCCGCTCAGCATGTTTCTGGAAAGCGTCGAGGTGGACAGCGAGCGTGTTCCCCGCTTTGCTTTAGTAAAGGTTGAGGAGAATCCGTTAGGGCTTGCCGATAACGCGCAGCCTTGACCTTGCTCCAACAGCCACTATATATAGCGGGGCCGTACAGCCACGCTGTCATGGTTCGTCAGTCACTGCCTCACTGCCAAATGTCTGTCAGACTGTCTCGCCTTTCTCTTTACATCTTTTAATAACGCAGGAATCAACCGATACATGGGCAAATCGCTGGTCATCGTGGAATCCCCGGCCAAGGCCAAGACCATCAACAAGTATTTGGGCAACCAGTACGTGGTGAAGTCGAGTATCGGCCATATCCGTGACCTGCCTACCAGTGGGTCGGCAGGCGCGTCAAAAGAGTCCGCCACGAAAGGACGCAAGTCTGCTGCCGAAGCTCCAGCCCTTTCTCCAAAGGAAAAGGCCAAGCGCCAGCTTATCGCTCGCATGGGGGTCGACCCTGAGCATGGCTGGAAGGCGCACTACGAGATCCTGCCTGGAAAGGAAAAGGTGATCGAAGAGCTCAAGCGTCTGGCTAAGGAAGCTGACACTGTTTATCTCGCAACCGACTTGGACCGCGAAGGGGAAGCCATTGCCTGGCATCTTCGTGAGGCCATCGGCGGAGACGAAAGCCGATTCAAGCGGGTCGTCTTCAACGAAATCACTAAAAAAGCGATTCAGGATGCGTTCTCCAAGCCGGGCGAGCTGGATATCAATCGAGTCAATGCTCAGCAGGCCAGGCGCTTTCTGGACCGTGTAGTAGGCTACATGGTCTCGCCTCTGCTATGGCAGAAGATCGCCCGAGGGCTTTCGGCTGGACGTGTTCAGTCCGTTGCGGTCAAGCTGCTTGTGGAGCGTGAGCGGGAAATTCGTGCCTTCGTCCCTGAAGAGTACTGGGAAGTTCACGCCGATTTGGCGAACCCCAAGAATGCCAAGGCGCGTTTTGAGGTCGTCCGGCAAAACGGCGAAGCATTCAAGCCGTTGAACGAGGCGCAGGCAAGTGCTGCCGTCGAGAAGTTAAAGGCTTCCAGCTACAGCATTAGCAAGCGTGAAGACAAGCCTACCAGCAGCCGACCTTCCGCTCCGTTCATTACATCGACTTTACAACAGGCTGCCAGCAATCGGCTGGGCTTTGGTGTAAAGAAAACCATGATGATGGCCCAGCGTCTTTACGAGGCGGGTTATATCACTTACATGCGTACCGATTCGACGAACCTGTCCAACGATGCCATTACCATGGCTCGGGCGTTTATCGAAAATGAATTCGGCGACAAATACTTGCCGGCCAAGCCTAATTTCTACAGCAGCAAGGAAGGTGCGCAGGAGGCTCACGAAGCAATTCGTCCGTCTGACGTAAACACGCGTCCTGACCAGCTGTCTGGCATGGAGCGAGACGCCGAACGCTTGTACGATTTGATCTGGCGTCAGTTCATTGCCTGTCAGATGCCTCCTGCGGAATATCTTTCTACGACCGTTACGGCAAAGGCCGGTGAGTTTGAGTTGCGCGCCAAAGGGCGAATCCTCAAGTTCGATGGCTTTACCCGAGTTCTATCGCAACAGAGCAAGCCTGGCGAAGACGACGTACTGCCCGAAATGAACCAGGGCGATGCCATGAAGCTGCTGAAGCTGGATCCCACTCAGCACTTTACCAAGCCGCCGGCACGTTTCTCCGAGGCCAGTTTGGTCAAGGAGCTGGAAAAGCGCGGTATTGGTCGTCCGTCTACCTATGCAGCCATTATTTCCACGATTCAGGATCGCGGCTATGCCACTGTGCATAATCGCCGTTTCTACGCGGAAAAGATGGGTGACATTGTTACTGACCGGCTGGGCGAGAGCTTCTCTGACCTCATGGATTATGGTTTTACCGCCAGCATGGAAGGTGATCTCGATACCGTAGCGCAGGGCGAGCTTGACTGGAAAAACCTGCTGGATGAGTTCTATAGCGATTTCAAGAAAAAGCTAGAAGCCGCCGAGAGCGCTGAAGGGGGGATGCGTGCAAATGTGCCGACTCTCACGGATATCCCTTGTCCGACGTGTAGCCGGCCGATGATGATTCGTACCGCTTCAACGGGTGTATTCCTTGGATGCTCGGGTTATAGCCTGCCGCCCAAAGAGCGTTGCAAAGGAACGATCAACCTTGTTCCGGGTGATGAAATTGCTGAGGACGACGAAGGCGAGTCGGAATCGCGTGTGCTGCGCGGCAAGCACCGCTGCGATATTTGCGGAACCGCGATGGATGCTTACCTGATTGACGAGCATCGCAAGCTCCACATCTGTGGCAATAACCCAGATTGCTCGGGTTATGAAGTTGAAACCGGTAACTATCGCATCAAGGGCTATGAAGGGCCCTCACTGGAGTGTGACAAGTGCGGCAGTGAAATGCAGCTCAAGACGGGTCGTTTCGGCAAATTCTTTGGATGTACCAATCCTGAGTGCAAGAATACGCGCAAGCTGCTGAAGAACGGCGAGCCGGCTCCGCCCAAGATGGATGCCATTGCAATGCCTGAGCTCAAGTGCGAGAAAGTCAACGATACGTATGTATTGCGAGACGGAGCTTCAGGTCTGTTCCTGGCGGCCAGCCAGTTTCCAAAGAATCGCGAGACTCGCGCACCGTTGGTCAGCGAGCTGTTGCCGCACAAGGATGAAATCGATCCGAAATACCATTATCTATTAAGTGCACCGGCCAAAGACCCGGACGGCCGCTCTGCTGTTATTCGCTTTAGTCGCAAGACGAAGGAGCAATACGTACAGACAGAAGAGAATGGTAAGCCGACCGGTTGGAAAGCCTATTTCGATAATGGGAAGTGGAAGGTAGAAGACAAGCGTAGCTGATGCGCTGTATCTGGTTGCCAGGCCTGCAAGCCTGGCAATCGGTGTCTGTGTAGCGGGGCAGCTGGCACCACTTTGCCTTGGGAGGATTCAGGCATGTCTCATGAGATCTATACTCGTACCAACCAGAAGTTGTACTTCGCCGGTTTAAGCCTTGAATCGTGGCGCAGGGCGGAGCACGAGCAGAGCATGAATGCCCAGGGGCAGATTCAGGCCGAGCGAGAGGCAACGTTGTTTCATTTGTATGGTGCTGTTTTGGGGTTGTGTCACGAAGTGGCAGGTTATTACCGCCTGCCTAACGCCCAGGCTGCCTCAATCGATCAGTTTTTAAATCCACAAGCTTTGAAAGATTCGCCAAGTCCTGAGTTGGCTGAATTGTTTGAGTTGGCAAGTCATCAGCAAACATGGCTGGCTCAATTGCTGGATGGGTTCTCCGCATTGCAAAAACCACCGCAGCCTATCAAGCAAGCTAAGGTTGATCCTGGTCTGCCGCTGATTGAGTCGGTTACGCTTGATGAAGAGAAGAGGCTGCTGAGCCATACTGAGCTCGAGGCCTGGAGAAAAAACATCAAGGAGTTGGCGCTGCGCTTTCGTGGTTCATTGACCGAATGGTGAGGCACAGACGCCAAAAATGTGTAGATTTTCTTGATTGAAGAGCTGTCTTGCAACATTTTAGTCTTTATTGCATTACGTTAATCGATAGAGCCTAGGGAAGGGCAGGTGCGACTGCTACAATGCCAGCGCCTGCTGGAGATGCACATATGTCTACGTCTTATCTTGAAATTGTCGAACTGGCTGATGGCCGTATCGTTCTTCGCCGTGCCGATGGTGAAGAGGCACTGGTGACATTGGAGTTTTCTTCCGATGCAAAGGATTTTCTGCATGGCCAGCAAGTTGAAGTGGCTAAAGCCATGTTCAATTTGGGTGTGCAGATGGCGGGGCGTCTAGCCGAAGGAGATATGATAGAACGCGAAGATACTCCCCGCGTTCTTCATTGATCAGCCCAAGCGAATGTTAAGGCTTTGGGCGTTGCCTGTCTGAGCGGCCAAAGCCAGCTTTTTCTTCTCGGAAGTCTTCATGCCGTGGAGCCAGCTCACCACGGTATGGCTTCTTCCTGAACGTAAGGCTTCACAAGCAAGCTCTAGTGTTTGCATGCTCTGACGTGGTTGCAGCAGCAGGATTCTATTTAGATTCAAATCCCTTGAGCGCAGCCACTTTGTCGTTAGCAGCGTCGGAGGTGCTATCAGTGTCAGCCACCGGGGATCCTGTTCGTCACTCAACTCCCGCAGCATGGGTGCTAGCAAATGCAGGCAATGGTCTTGAGCGCCGTTTAGAGTCACTTCACTAAAGCAATCAGGCAAAGTCGCCGCCTGAATAGGTCCAGCCAAAAAAGGATTGAGCGACGGTTGAACCAGTGCGTCGTGAAACAACGGCAACTGTCCATGATCCGGCGGCAATAAAGATTGCACTGAACACCTCCTTATAGATACGTTGACTCGTTAACGCCTGATGACACCTACGCTCAGGCCTTCGATTACTAGATCCTGCTTATTGAGGTCCACCTCAATAGGCTGGAAATCAGGGTTTTCAGCAATCAGCCAAACCTTGTTGCCCTCACGTTTGAACCGCTTGACCGTAACTTCTTCTCCGACACGAGCAACCACGACTTGCCCGTTGCGTGCCTCACGAGTGACGTGAACCGCCAGAAGGTCACCATCAAGAATACCAATGTTCTTCATGCTCATGCCTTCTACCTTGAGAAGGTAATCCGCACGTGGTTGGAAGAAGTCAGGGTTAATATTGCAATTTTCTTCCACGTGCTGCTGGGCCAGGATTGGCGCGCCTGCAGCGACACGACCGATGACAGGGAGTTCACTGTCAGAAGGTTTCTGTGTTTCCAGTCCAGGAATGCGGATTCCGCGAGAGGCACCAGGCGTCATTTCAATAGCGCCTTTACGTGCAAGCGCCTTGAGGTGCTCCTCTGCCGCATTCGGGGATTTGAAGCCAAGCTCCTGAGCGATTTCCGCACGGGTGGGCGGGAATCCGTTTTCTTCAAGGCAGCGCTTGATGAAGCTCAGGATTTCAGACTGTCTCGGAGTTAGTTTTAGCATGATAGGTGTCTGGCTTTATATACAGTTCCTGGGATTATATACAGTATTGGTTTGAGGGCAACCGACTTTTTATCAGCCAAATGCCATTACGGCACTTAGCTATCCCAGGCATTGACTCAGGAATGTTTTAAACATATGTTTAAAACATTTTATGATCAGGTAGTTAAGCGATGGCTCAATCTGAAACGGTCGAGCGGATATTGGATGCCGCTGAACAACTTTTTGCTGAGCGTGGCTTTGCTGAAACATCGCTCCGCCTGATAACCAGCAAGGCGAATGTAAACCTTGCAGCAGTGAATTATCACTTCGGCTCGAAGAAATCCCTTATCCAGGCGGTATTCTCTCGTTTTCTGGACCCTTATTGCGCGTGTCTGGAAAATGAGCTGGACCGACGGTACGGCAAGTCTGGGACCAAGGCAGACCTTGAGGAGCTTCTTTATCTGCTGGTAGATCAGGCGTTAGCCATCAAACCGCGTCACGGTAATGATCTTTCCATTTTCATGCGGCTTTTAGGGCTGGCATTCAGTGAGAGCCAGGGGCATCTGAAGAAATACCTCGAAGAGGCATACGGACGCGTTTTTCGTCGCTACATGGAGCTGGTTGCCATGGCTGCGCCTGCCATTCCTCCGCTGGAGCTGTTCTGGCGCGCTCACTTCATGATAGGGGTGGCTGCATTCAGCATGTCAGGTATCAAGGCTTTGAAGGCCATGGCTGATAATGATTTTGGTGTACATACGTCAACGGAGCAGGTATTGCGTTTGATGGTGCCTTTCATGGCCAGTGGCATGCTGGCGGAGAGTGCAATGACGGATCAGGCTCTGGCATCTGCGCAATTCAAGCCCCGCAAGCCTGTCAGTCAGGATGCTCAGCGCTTCTGAGTGAGGATATGCCAGCGCTTTCAGCAAAGGCATTACTGACACATTGATTGAAACGAGTTGAAAGGGCACCATGCCGCACTTGTTTTCTGTGCCTCAGGAATGCCTATGCAAGGCTCATTAATGGTGGACATTGGCGGCACATGGCTGACCGCTGAAGACCGACTTCTCCTACGCCAGCCCGAAGTGGGTGGGCTCATTCTTTTTGCTCGCAATATCGAGCATCCTCGCCAAGTGCGTGAGCTATGTGAAGCCATACGCGCCGAGCGGCCGGAGTTGCTATTGGCTGTCGACCAGGAGGGCGGCCGCGTCCAGCGACTTCGACAGGGCTTTGTACGTCTGCCTGCCATGCGGCGATTTGCCGATCATCTAGAGGCCGATCGCCTTGCCGAGGCATGCGGGTGGATAATGGCAACCGAAGTGCTGGCCGTCGGGCTCGACTTCAGCTTTGCTCCGGTTCTGGATCTTGATCATGGCCGTAGCGCGGTAATCGGTCAGCGAGCCTTCGAGGGGGCGCCGGACAGGGCGACCGATCTGGCGGGCGCCTTCGTTCGCGGCATGCATGCTGCCGGCATGGCTGCAACCGGCAAGCATTTCCCGGGGCATGGATGGGCAGAAGCCGACTCGCATGTGGCCATTCCCCGTGACGAGCGTAGCCTGGAAGACATCAAGGCCGTTGATCTTGTACCTTTCAAGCGTCTGAGTGGGCAGCTGGAAGCGATCATGCCTGCTCATGTGATCTATCCCTGCGTAGATGAGCAGCCAGCCGGGTTTTCGCGGCAGTGGCTGCAGGACGTGCTTCGCGGCGAGTTGGGTTTCAAGGGTGTTATTTTTAGCGACGATCTATCCATGGCCGGTGCGCATGTTGCTGGTGACGCGGCAGGACGCATAGAGGCTGCCTTGAGTGCTGGCTGTGACATGGGGCTCGTTTGTAATGACCGTGCCGCGGCTGAGCTGGCGCTAACCGCGCTGCAGCGCTTGAAAGCCAAGCCTTCGCAGCGGTTGAAACGCATGAGTGCAAAAGCATTTCCGTCCATTGAATACCGTCAGCATCCTCGCTGGCTTGCGGCTTTATCTACTCTGCGCCAAGCAGGTTTGATTGATTAAGGAGTTTATATGACCGTTTACGCCATTATCGGCGGGACTGGCCTGACGCAGCTGGAAGGTCTGACGCTGGATGAGTCCCTCAGAATAAACACGCCCTATGGCGCGCCTTCGGCGGACATTCTCAAAGGCCATTATGCAGGGCGTGAAGTATTGTTCCTGGCGCGCCATGGTCATCCGCATCGCATCCCGCCTCATCAGGTCAATTATCGCGCCAATATATGGGCGCTCAAGCATGCCGGTGCAGAAGCAATCCTGGCCGTTAATGCGGTAGGCGGTATCCATTCAGCAATGGGTAGCGGGCATCTATGTGTGCCTCACCAGATCGTCGACTATACATGGGGTCGTGAACACACCTTTTTTGAAGGGTCTCTGGAAGCGGTAACCCATATCGATTTCAGCTACCCCTATGATGAGGCGCTTCGCCAGCAATTGATCAGTGCGCTGCGTCAACACGGCTATGCCCACAGTGATCAGGGCGTCTATGCCTGTACACAAGGGCCGCGCCTGGAAACGGCAGGAGAGATCGTTCGCCTGGAGCGTGATGGATGTGACATCGTGGGGATGACAGCCATGCCAGAAGCCGCACTGGCTCGGGAGCAGGATTTGGCTTATGCCTGTTTGGCGTTGGTCGTTAATCCAGCTGCAGGTAAGGTAACTGGCGTTATCACCATGGCTGAAATAGAGCAGGCGCTGCATGAGGGTATAGGTAGGGTTAAAGCAGTACTGGCAACAGTACTGGCAGGTTAAGCCCGACTGGCCGGGCACCTCCTGAGTGCCCGGCCGGTTACCTGGACTAGACGTTTTCCGGGGTCAAGCGCTCGAAAAGTGCCTCAATGATATTGAAACGCTCTTCAGGACGCTCCATCGGTACCTGGAATTTAAAGATGGTTGCACCCTCAAGGCGATACTTGTTGGGCTGGCTTTGTATCATTTTGACCAGTACCAACGGATCAACCTTCGTATCATGAGTGAACTCGATGCGACCGCCTTGCGGGCCGGCATCAACCTTCACAACACCTAGGGCTTCTGCCTTGATCTTCATAAGTGTCAGGCGGACCAGGTTTTTGACGGCATTGGGTAAAAGGCCAAAGCGGTCAATCATTTCGACCTGTAGCTCCTTGAGTGCATCTTCATCGGCTGCAGAAGCAATACGCTTGTACAGAATCAGGCGAGTATGGACGTCTGGCAGATAGTCCTCTGGAATGAGCGCGGGTACCCGCAGATTGATATCCGGACCACCGCCAAGGGGCTGTTCTAGGTTCGGTTGTTCACCTTTGCGAATAGCCTTGACCGCCCGTTCCAGCATTTCCATGTACAGCGTAAAGCCTACAGCCTGGATCTGGCCGCTTTGACCTTCGCCCAGGAGTTCGCCGGCGCCCCGTATTTCAAGGTCATGGGTGGCCAGAATGAAGCCTGCGCCCAGGTCCTGCGCACCAGCAATCGCCTCAAGACGTTTTTCAGCATCAGGCGTCATGCTTTTTCGTGGCGGTGTTAGCAGGTAGGCATACGCCTGGTGGTGACTTCGTCCCACGCGTCCACGCAACTGATGCAGTTGCGCCAGGCCAAACTTGTCTGCACGCTCGATAATGATGGTATTGGCGCTGGGAACGTCAATACCGGTCTCGATAATAGTTGACGCTACCAGCACGTTGAAGCGCTTGTGGTAGAAGTCGCTCATGACCTGTTCCAGTTCCCGTTCGCGCATCTGTCCATGACCAATGCCAATACGGGCCTCCGGCACCAGCTCCGCAAGGTCCCGGGCGCACTTTTCAATGGTCTTTACTTCGTTGTGAAGGTAGTAGACCTGTCCGCCGCGTAGCAGCTCGCGAAGAAGGGCTTCCTTGATAACCGCGTTCTGCTGCTCCATGACGAACGTCCGGACCGACAAACGTCGAGCCGGCGGAGTGGCGATGATGGAAAGATCGCGCATACCTGCAACAGCCATGTTGAGCGTGCGCGGAATCGGTGTGGCCGTAAGGGTCAGAATATCGACTTCGCTACGTAGCGCTTTGAATTGCTCCTTCTGACGCACGCCGAATCGGTGCTCCTCATCAATGATGACGAGTCCCAGATTCTTGAGCTTCACGTCGTCCTGCAGCAGTTTGTGTGTGCCGATAATAATGTCGATATTACCGTCAGCCAGTTCCTGTACGGCCTTTTCACCATCCTTGGCAGACTTGAAGCGAGACATCACCTCGACGCGCACAGGCCAGTCGGCAAAGCGGTCGCGAAAGCTGTTGTAATGCTGCTGCGCCAACAGTGTCGTAGGAACCAGGACGGCCACCTGCTTGCCGCTGTGTACCGCTACAAACGCCGCCCGCATGGCGACTTCGGTCTTGCCAAAGCCTACATCCCCGCAGACCAGACGATCCATGGGCTTGCCTGACAGCATATCCTTGAGTACAGCATCGATAGTAACTTGCTGGTCAGGTGTTTCTTCAAACGGAAAGCCTGCTGCGAAGGTTTCGTAATCCGCCTTGGGATCAGTAAACGCAAATCCTTCCCGAGCGGCTCGACGGGCATATACATCCAGCAGCTCGGCTGCAACATCGCGCACCTGCTCAGCTGCCTTGCGTTTGGCTTTCTGCCAGGTTTCAGAACCTAGTTTGTGTAGTGGAGCAAGCGCGTCGTCAGCGCCTGAATAACGGGCAATCAGGTGCAGGTTGGCAACCGGAACATAGAGCTTCGCTTCGTCTGCATATTCCAATAGTAGAAATTCTTGCGCCTGGCCCTCCAACTCAAGCGTTACCAGACCCATATAACGCCCAACGCCGTGATCGATATGCACGACCGGCGCGCCCTCGCGTAGCTCGGTCAGGTTCTTGACGACGTTGTCACCATGCTCGTTGCGCTTTTCCCGGCGACGACGCTGCATGATACGCTGACCAAACAACGGACTTTCGGCAATGAGGGCTACATCGGGTTTTTCGAGTAGCAAGCCTTCGTCGAGCGGCGCGACTGTAATCAACAAACGCTCGTCAGTTTCCTGAAAATCTTCCCATCCCTCGACCGATGTAGGACGCAAGTTGATACGTGCCAGCAACTCAAGCAGCACCTCCCGACGGCCGGCAGATTCTGCTGTAAACAGGATGCGTCCATCAAACTCAGCCAGGAAATTTTGCAAGGCCGCCAATGGCTGATTAGCCTTGGCCTCAATGGCAAGATTGGGCAGAGGCCGAGCTGAAAAACGCTCACGACCCACGCCCGGCTCGATATCATCGCCACTGATAACAATGCGTGGCCATTGCTTGAGACGAGCGAAGCACTCTTCTACCGGGAGGAAAACTTCAGCCGGTGGTAATAGAGGACGCTCCGGGTCAACGCGACGGTCTTCATAACGGGTCCGTACGTCCGTCCAGAACTGTTCAGATGCCTGCTCGATGCCTGGTAACGAAAAAACCTGTGCGCTCTGGGGCAGGTAATCAAACAGCGTCGACGTCTCATCAAAGAACAGCGGCAAGTAATACTCGATGCCCGCGGGCGTCAAGCCACTCGCCAGATCCTGATAAAGAGGGCTGCGACGATAATCCACATCAAAACGCTCTCGAAAGCGCGCCCTGAACCCTGTGACGGCTTCTTTATGCAGCGGAAATTCTCGAGCAGGAAGCAGTCGGATCGAATCTACCTTGTCGATTGATCGCTGCGTCTCTGGATCAAATGTGCGTAATGTCTCAATTTCGTCATCGAATAAGTCGATTCGGTACGGGAGACTACTGCCCATCGGGAAGAGATCAATCAGTGCTCCACGGACTGTAAATTCGCCATGCTCGTAGACGGTATCGACATAGCGGTATCCGGCTGCCTCCAGGCGAGCCCGCGTAGCCTCTACATCCAGACGTTGTCCCACATCCAGCACAAGACTGCTGCCTAACAGGAAGCGTGTAGGTGCCATACGATGTAGGGCTGTTGCGATAGGCACTACCAAAATGCCGTGATCAAGCTCTGGTAGGCGATAGAGCGCCGCTACGCGTTGGGAAATAATGTCTTGATGCGGCGAGAAAATATCGTAAGGCAACGTTTCCCAATCAGGGAAATGCAGTACGGGAAGCCTCGGGGCAAAGAAGCGCAGTTCTTGCTCCAGGCGTTCGGCGCTCTGGCTGTCCGGCGTTAAAAGTAGGGTGAAGCGTTGGCTGGCAGCGCTTGCAGCCTCGGCAATAGCCAGACTTAGCGCGGCTCCGGGGAGATTTCCCCAATGCTGTCGTCCGGCGGTATCAGGAATTGATGGAATGCGCAAAACGGGCACGCTGGTTAGGCTCCGTTGAAAAAAATCTGAGTTGGGATTGTAACGACGGTCTCGTCTCGCTGTCAGTGCATCGACGCGCGAAGATTGCCGGTTCAGGCAGGTGCGGTCATAATGTAGTTCCTTTTGTTAGCCCCTACATATGGAAGGTATCACCGTGAGTCAGAACTCCGACCAGTGTCTTGGTGAATGGATCGATCGTGAGGCGATTGCGGAGGCAATGATTCCGCTGATCGGTCAGCTCTACCGTAATAATAATGTTGTGACCTCTATATATGGGCGTGGTTTGGTTAATCGTTCAGTGATCGCCATTCTCAAGGCGCATCGCTTTGCACGTCAGGTCGATGATGTCGCATTGTCTGTACACGATACCTATCCGCTGCTTAAGGCTATTAGTGAACTTGAGCTAGGTGCCGCTTCCATTGATTTGGCGCGTCTGAGCTTGAAATTCAAGCAGGCGGGGGCAGGGCGTGATCTAAAAGAGTTCCTACGCGAAGAACTGGCTGCCGTTGTAGGTAAGCAGGGCACCGAAAAGCGCCAGGGAACCGATGTGGTTCTGTATGGCTTTGGCCGTATCGGACGTTTGCTTGCACGTATCCTTATCGAGCACTCTGGAAGCGGCGATGGCCTGCGTCTACGTGCCATTGTGGTGCGTAAAGGCGCTGAAAACGATCTGGTCAAGCGCGCCAGCCTGTTGCGTCGCGACTCGGTACATGGCTCCTTCGAAGGCACCATCACCGTTGACGAGACCAACAACACAATTTGTGCAAATGGCACCCTGATTCAGGTGATTTATTCCAACGATCCGACCACAGTCGACTACACCCAGTACGGTATCAATAATGCGATCATTGTTGATAACACCGGTAAATGGCGTGATGCAGAAGGCCTGTCGCAACATCTGAAGTGCCCGGGTGCTGCGCGTGTTGTGCTGACGGCGCCTGGCAAGGGGTCGCTCAAGAATATCGTTCACGGTATCAACCACAACACTATCAGCCCGGAAGACAGCATTGTTACGGCGGCTTCCTGCACCACCAATGCTATCGTGCCCGTGCTGAAGGCCATCAATGACAAGTACGGCATCATCAGCGGTCATGTAGAAACGGTTCACTCCTTCACCAATGATCAAAACCTGATCGACAACTTCCACAAAGGTGATCGTCGCGGTCGTAGTGCACCGTTGAACATGGTGATTACCGAGACGGGCGCCGCCAAAGCGGTCGCCAAGGCGCTGCCAGAATTGGCTGGCAAGCTGACAGGTAATGCCATTCGCGTTCCAACGCCCAACGTGTCGATGGCTATCCTGAACCTGAACCTTGAAAAAGGCACCAATAAGGAAGAGATCAACGATTATCTGCGTTATATGGCGCTGCACTCTGATCTTCACAAGCAGATCGATTTCGTCAACTCGCCTGAAGTGGTATCCAGCGACTTCGTTGGCTCTCGTCATGCTGGCATAGTAGACGCAGGTGCTACCATTTGCAGCGATAACCGTGTCGTTCTCTATGTGTGGTATGACAACGAGTTCGGCTATAGCTGCCAGGTTGTTCGTGTGCTTGAGGAAATGGCTGGTGTAAACCCACCGGCTTATCCAGCGGTTTAAGCATTGTTCATATGAAGACGGGAGCTTAGGCTCCCGTTTTTATTTATCGCTTTAAATTGAAAAGATTTTCTAGTGTGACGAAAGGTCGCAACGAGAGGATAGGTGTAACCTATATAGAGATCATCGCTTAAATCGGGTTGCCGTAGAGCCGGTGATGATGTGCTCGACGCTCATGAGCGATCGGTTCGTTTTTTCGAGGAGTAATCATGGCTGTCTATAACTATGACGTAGTGGTGCTGGGATCGGGCCCGGCAGGCGAGGGGGCTGCAATCAATGCAGCCAAGCACGGACGCAAGGTGGCGGTCGTGGACAGTCGCCAGGTCATCGGTGGAAATTGCATTCACCTTGGCACCATTCCGTCAAAGGCTCTGCGTAACTCAGTCAAGCAGATCATCCATTTCAACAATAATCCGATGTTCCGCACGATTGGCGAGCCTCGCTGGTTTTCCTTTCCTGACGTGCTCAAGAGTGCTGAGCGCGTCATTGGAAAGCAGGTTAATTCACACACATCCTATTTTGCTCGTAACCGGGTCGATGTGTACTTCGGAACCGCAAGCTTTATCGACGAGCACACGATCAACGTCATAAATCCCAATGGCGGTACCGAACAACTGGTTGGCAAGCAGGTGGTTATTGCAACGGGCTCGCGTCCTTACCGCCCAGCTGATGTTGATTTCTCCCACCCGCGTGTTTATGACAGCGATACCATCCTGACCTTGAGCCATACACCACGGCGCCTGATCATTTATGGAGCAGGTGTCATTGGGTGTGAATACGCCTCCATCTTCAGTGGCCTGGGTGTGCTCGTCGATCTGATCGATACGCGCGATCAGCTGCTGAGCTTCCTGGATGATGAAATCTCCGATGCGCTTAGCTACCACTTGCGCACCAATAATGTGCTCATTCGTCACAATGAAGAGTATGAGCGTATTGAAGGCCTGGAGCATGGGGTCGTTCTTCACCTTAAGTCAGGCAAGAAGCTGCGAGCTGACGCGCTTCTGTGGTGTAACGGGCGCACCGGCAATACCGACCAGCTGGCGTTGGAGAATGTTGGTATCGAGGTGAACAGCCGCGGCCAAATTAACGTGGATGAGAATTACCGCACCAGTTGCCCTAATATCCTGGCGGCTGGAGATGTCATTGGTTGGCCTAGCCTTGCCAGTGCAGCGTTTGACCAAGGTCGTTCAGCTGCCGGTAATATTCTGGATGATGATTCCGCGCGCTATGTCGATGATATTCCTACTGGAATTTATACCATTCCCGAAATCAGTTCTTTGGGTAAAAACGAGCGCGATTTGACGCAGGCTAGAGTACCCTACGAAGTTGGCAAAGCGTTCTTCAAAAGCATGGCGCGAGCGCAGATTTCAGGCGAGCCGGTAGGCATGCTCAAAATCCTGTTCCATCGCGAGACTCTGGAAGTCCTTGGTGTTCACTGCTTTGGCGATCAGGCGTCCGAGATTCTTCACATCGGACAAGCCATCATGAACCAGAAAGGTCCTGGCAATAACATCAAGTACTTCATCAATACGACGTTTAATTATCCCACCATGGCTGAGGCGTACCGCGTAGCTGCCTTTGATGGGTTGAACCGGCTTTTCTAAGCCGGCTTAGCCTGTGGTTTGTGATCATCCAGCACGGTTCTGGCCAGTGCTGGATAATCCGTAATTAAACTGTCTGCACCGAAGTCGATTAGGCGTCGCATCAAGGAAGGCTCATTTACCGTCCATACCGATACATGCAGGCCTTGGCGCTGGGCCTTCAAGAGTCGCTCAGGGGTGCACAGCGTCCAATTGAGCGCAAGTAAATGGCAGCCGTAGTTAGCAGCCACTTTCAGCGGATCCAGCCAGGCATATTCTGCCACCAGCCCACGTTGAAGCCAGGGAGTGTCACGGTTAAGCGCCCTTAATACTTCCCGTGAGCTGGACGTTACCGTAATGCGATTGCTGAGATTGAAGCGTTTCGCCAGCTCATCAATGGCTTTGATGGTGCGTGCAGCCCGGACGCGTGAAGCGCTTTTGACTTCAAGCTGCCAATGCTCGAAATCCACTTGCTCGAAAAGATCCTCAAGGCGTGGAATAGGGCAGGGTCGAGGCCATGAGGGACCTGCCAAGCGTGCGTCATAGGTAACCAGCGTATCGGCAGGTAACTCGGCAACCTTACCTCGACGTCCCGTAGTACGCTTGAGGGTAGGGTCGTGAATGACCATCAATTCTCCATCACTGGACAGGTGGAGGTCCAGCTCGCAGCGGGTTACGCCCACCTGCAGGCACTGTTCAAAACTGGCTAGCGTGTTTTCCGGGGCCTCGCCTTTGGCTCCTCGATGGCCGTAGATGACTGTCATGGCGTTTCCCTGCGATTAAGTGGCTGATGGTCACGAACCGCATCGATGACACGGTCATTCTCAAAATAGACGCTGAAGTTGCGATAGTCCCAGCGAGTAATGGGCGGCTTACCTACGGCTGGATGTTCTTCGTCCGGCAAACCAAATCGATTCAGCACCTCGGTGCGAAGTTGCCCAGGTTGGGGCAGGGCCGTGTGGGTGTCACCTTGACGACTAATAGGGATCGAGAGCGTATCGGCGAAAACAGCTGTTGGGCCGAGCAACAGTAAAAAACTCAGCCAGTAGTTCACTATTGCTCACCCTTGGGCTGTGCTCTGAGCGTACGGCGCTCATGGGCCTGCTTCTTGAAGATATGCCGAGCAAGCAGCTGGCGTTGTGCATCGCTGATGTCTACGAAGCTGGTGCCTATCTCATAACTGTCTGGCGTAGCCGGCTGGCAGTGAATCACTTCAGCTTTCAATTCAAGGCCCAGTGCCTGAGGCATCAGTATCATGCGCAGGCTTAGCTGGCTACCCAGTGAAAACGCCTCTGAATGCTGAAAGCTGATGCCACCCTCGGACAGCACTACAGGTCTGGGTTCTCCGACTTCATGAATCAAATTCCAGGTCAGTGCCTGACCCAGTAAATCGATTCGCTTGTTGAGCAGCTTTATACAGACGGCAATTGGGCGGTCACGCTCATTGACGCTGCGCAAAAGGTGCTGTGATTCGAACTCCAGAAGATGCATTTCACTTAGCAGATCGAACAAAGGTGACACATTAGGCGTGGCGGATTGTTCTGTCCCGGCAAGTGGGGTGATTTCCAGTGCGATCGAGTCTGTGATGCGATAGTATTCGCGGCGTTCATCCGCGTCTGGTGCGGTCATGGTAAACCCACGGCGATGATCGAAGCGTTGAGTGTAATGCCTGCTGATGGGGGCTTGCCAGTCTGTAAGCTGGCGCTTCGTCAGGGCTGTGAAGCAACAGGGATTCGCTCCGCCTGAAGTGGCGAACGCTACATATATGAGTGTAGTCGAGCTTGGGACTATAACGGCCAGTTCTGTATTGTTTGCCGTTTCCCTTGTCCATAAGGACTCGCTTGCGTCCCATTCCTGCTTAAGCCTGGATATGTTTAGACCACTACCTATCTACATCGGCATGCGTTATGTGCGTGCCAAGCGAAGAAATCACTTCGTTTCATTTATTTCCCTGACCTCCATGGTTGGGCTGGCGCTGGGTGTGCTGGTCATGATCGTAGTGCTTTCGGTCATGAATGGATTCGACCGTGAAATGCGCGACCGCGTCTTGGGGATGATTCCCCATGCCACTGTAGAGTCCTACCAGCCGATTAATGATTGGCGGACTATTGCCGATCAGGCCAGAAAAAATCCTCAAGTGGCCGCGGTTGCGCCGTTTACCCAGCTGCAAGGCATGCTGACCCAGGACAAGGCCGTTCAGACCGTACTTCTCAACGCCATTGATCCGGATGAGGAGCCGAAGGTTTCGATCATCAGTGACTTCATGCGTGAAGGTAAGCTGACGGATCTCAAACCGGGCGGTTTCGGCGTTATTATCGGAACGCTGGCTGCGCAGAAACTGGGCGTTAAAGTGGGTGATAAGGTTACCTATATCGCCCCGGAAGTAGCCGTGACGCCTGCCGGTATGTTTCCCCGGATGAAGCGGCTTACCGTCGTAGGTATTTTTAGCGTCGGGGCCGGAGAGCTGGATGGTTCGGTGGGTCTGATCCATGTTGAGGATGCGGCGCGCCTGCAGCGGTGGCAGCCCAGTCAGGTCCAGGGCATCCGCCTAAAACTGCACGATCTGTTCAAGGCACCCCAGGTCTCATGGGATATTGTCCGGTCGCTGGCAAGTGACAACGAAGACTTCTATGCACGTGATTGGACTCGCACCCATGGCAACCTGTATCAAGCCATCGGTATGGAGAAGACCATGATTGGCCTTCTCCTTCTTCTGATCGTGGCGGTAGCTGCCTTCAATATCATCTCGACATTGGTCATGGTGGTAACTGACAAGACGTCCGACATTGCCATTTTACGGACGTTGGGTGCCACGCCTCGCCAGATCATGTTTGTGTTCATGGTTCAGGGTACTTTCATCGGCGTAATCGGAACCCTGCTTGGCTGCGCCTTGGGAGTTGTCGCTGCGCTTAATGTCAGCGGCTTCATTGCTTGGCTGGAACGTACGACAGGACATCAGTTCCTGAACGCTCAAGTGTATTTCATCAATTATTTGCCGTCCCAGTTGCAGCTCAATGATGTCTTGTGGGTGTGTGGTGCCTCGCTGCTGCTGAGTTTCCTTGCCACCCTGTACCCTTCCTGGAGTGCTGCTCGCACCCAGCCTGCCGAGGCGTTGCGTTATGAGTGATAAAGCCGTACTGCGTTGCCAGAACCTGGGCAAGCGCTACGAAGAGGGACCGCAAACGGTCGACGTCCTGACCGGCGTAGAGTTGGAGCTGCTTCCAGGAGAGCGTGTTTCGATCGTAGGCAGTTCCGGTTCAGGAAAAACTACGTTGCTGAACCTGTTGGGCGGACTGGACACCCCAAGTCAGGGCAGTGTATGGCTGGATGGGGAGGAGCTTTCGGCGCTCAATGAGAAGGCACGCGGCCTGTTGCGTAACCGTGCCATGGGCTTCGTTTATCAATTTCATCACTTGCTCCCTGAGTTCAGCGCACTGGAAAACGTCTGCATGCCATTGCTTATCGGTCGAACGTCGATAGCTGAAGCCCGCAGGAAAGCTTCTGCATTGCTGGAGCGGGTGGGGCTGGGACATCGACTAAGCCATAAGCCGGCTGAGTTATCCGGAGGCGAGCGCCAGCGGGTAGCCATCGCACGTGCATTGGTCAATGAACCCAAGCTGGTTTTACTGGACGAGCCTACAGGCAATTTGGATCAGCATACGGCCCATGGAATTCAGCAAATGATGCTTGAACTTTCAACGTCTTTGCGTACGTCCTTTCTTGTAGTAACCCACGACCAGGCGCTGGCCGCTCAGATGGATCGTACGCTGCGCCTGGAAGATGGCCGCCTGGTTCCGGCCTGACGGCCGTTCTCCTCCTGAAACAGTGTAAGGC
The DNA here is from genome assembly GCF_019400845.1 of Pseudomonas sp. MAG002Y. Classification (NCBI taxonomy): domain Bacteria; kingdom Pseudomonadati; phylum Pseudomonadota; class Gammaproteobacteria; order Pseudomonadales; family Pseudomonadaceae; genus Pseudomonas; species Pseudomonas sp. MAG002Y. The sequence goes on from NZ_WOEJ01000013.1 coordinate 77,763, forward strand.
GAAATGTTCAGACCTTTATCTCTTTTCATTGGATTGCGATATACACGGGCAAAGCGCCGTAAATCGTTTATCTCATTCTTCTCGCTGGTCTCCATGATCGGGCTGACGCTGGGCGTATTGGCCATGATTCTGGTGCTATCAGTCATGAACGGCTTTCAGCGGGAGATGCGTACCCGAATCCTGGGAATGGTGCCTCACGCAACCATTAATGCAGAGCAGCCATTCTCGGACTGGAAAAGCGTAGCGGACAAGGCGGTGCAGCAGCCTCATGTATTGGCTGCGGTTCCCTATACTCAGCTGCAGGGCATGCTATCCCAGCGCGGACGCATGCAGCCGCTGTTGGTGGATGGCATTGATCCTGAGCTGGAGCCCAAGGTCTCGATCATCGGTGATCGCATGGTTCAAGGGCAGCTGGATAACCTGAGGGCGGGTGAGTTTGGCATCGTTATTGGGGAGATCACGGCTCATCGCTTCCAGCTGGGTATGGGTGACAAGGTCACTGTTATTGTTCCTGAGGTAACCTCTGCGGCAGGCAACATCACGCCACGGATGCGCCGCTTTACTGTGGTAGGTATCTTCAAGGTCGGTGCAGAGCTTGATGGTTCCCTAGGGCTTATCAATGTAGCGGACGCCGCTCCATTGAAAGGATGGGAGCCAGGGCTCGTTCAGAGCGTTCGTCTGGCATTCGATGATCTGTTCAAGGCGCCACAGTATTCCCGTCAAGTAGCTAATGCCATGGGGCCGGGTTATCAGTCGCAGGACTGGACCAGTACTCAGGGAAGTCTGTTCCAAGCAATGAACATGGAAAAGACCATGATTGGTCTGCTGCTTCTACTGATCGTAGCGGTAGCGGCCTTTAACATCATCGCCACGCTGATCATGGTTGTTGCCGACAAGAAGGCAGATATTGCGATCTTGCGTACATTGGGCGCTACGCCTCGCCAGATCATGTTTGTTTTCATGGTGCAGGGGACGGTGATTGGAGTTATCGGCACGCTTGTTGGCGGTGTCCTGGGTGTTATTGCTGCGCTTAATGTAAGCCAGTGGATTTCAGCCCTTGAACGTATTGTCGGGCATAAGATATTTGGCTCTGACATGTACTTCATCAGTAACCTGCCGTCTGAGCTCCAGCTAGAAGATGTAGCGCTAATCTGTTGCGCCGCGTTGTGCATGAGTTTTTTGGCTACGCTTTACCCTGCCTGGCGTGCGTCGCGCACAGAGCCTGCCGAGGCCTTGCGATATGATTAACGAGGCCGTGCTGCGTTGCGTTGATCTGGGCAAACGCTATGTCGAAGGCCCTGAGATCGTCGAGGTTCTTTCAGGAGTCAATCTGGATCTTCAGCCAGGTGAGCGCATTTCCATTGTAGGCAGCTCTGGTTCAGGCAAAACCACATTACTGAACCTATTGGGTGGCCTGGATACACCGTCTCAGGGCGGTGTTTGGTTGGCAGGCGAAGAGCTTTCCCGGCTGGGTGAGAAAGCGCGCGGTCTATTGCGCAATCGTGCCATGGGCTTCGTCTATCAGTTTCATCACTTGCTCCCGGAATTCAGTGCATTGGAAAACGTCTGCATGCCGCTGCTTATTGGCGCTACGCCAATCTCGGAGGCGCGGGAGCGTGCCGCTCAACTGCTTAAGCGGGTGGGGCTGGGGCATCGGTTGAGTCACAAGCCTGCTGAATTATCGGGTGGTGAAAGGCAGCGGGTCGCGATAGCCAGGGCCCTTATCAATCAGCCCAAGGTTGTTTTGCTGGACGAGCCTACAGGCAATCTGGATCAGCATACTGCACACAGTATCCAAGAGTTGATGCTTGAGTTGAGTGACTCGCTGAGCACAGCCTTCCTCATAGTGACGCATGATTTGGCGCTCGCAGCGCAGATGGATCGGTGTTTGAAATTAGCTGACGGACAATTGGCTGACGTATAAGGTTGAACCCGGCAGGATGCCGGGTTGTTGTTCTTGGGCTTCGATGGAGCGGAGTCATGCGCACAGGGATCGTTGCGTTCATTGCAGGCCTATTGGTGCTGCGCTTTCTACCCGAATTGCCTGATCGAGAGGCTCTTGTTGCCTGCTTGATAGTGGCATTCGGTCTGATGTTCCTGCCCCGTGTCTACGTGGCAGGTGCCTTCTTGATAGGCTTTGGCTGGGCCTGTCTGTCGGCTCATTGGGCGCTGGATGAGCGACTGGATGATGGTCTGGACGGAAGAATAGTCTGGCTTGAGGGAACAGTTGTAGGGCTTCCTGAATTGCGCGAAGGTTCGACGCGTTTTCTTGTGGAAGATGCGCAGAGCCGTCGAGGGGCTTTACCAAGCCGTATCCGGGTCTCCTGGTCAAATGCGCCTGCCGTACGATCAGGTGAGCAATGGCGTCTCGCTGTAGAGTTGCAAAAGCCGGGCGGGCTCCACAATCTCCGGGGAATGGATGGCGAAGCCTGGATGCTGGCTCATCGAATCGGTGCAAGCGGTGTCGTTAAGGCAGGGCAACGACTTTCCCGTCAGGCCACCTTGGATGCCTGGCGAGACGCATTAAGGCAGCGGTTATTGCATCTTGACGCCTTTCAGCGAAACGGTGGGCTGGCTGCATTGGTTCTGGGCGACAGCTCAGGCGTTTCGACTCGGGATTGGCAGCTTTTACAGGCCACAGGCACTACGCATCTGATGGTTATTTCCGGTCAGCACATTACGCTGCTTTCGGGATTTGTATTTGCGCTGATCGCCGGATTGGCGCGTCTGGGCTACTGGCCTGTCCGGATACCGTGGTTTCCTGTTGCTTGCCTGTCTGCGCTTGTATCGGCGGTAGGATACGGATTTCTGGCAGGCTTTGACGTTCCTGTAAGACGAGCCTGCGTCATGATCGCGCTGATTACACTATGGCGATTACGGTTTCGTCACCTGGGGGCATGGGTACCGGTAGGTATTGCCTTGGCGGCTGTGCTGGTGGCTGAGCCGCTGGCAAGCCTTACGGCAGGCTTTTGGTTGTCTTTTATCGCTGTAGGTCTCTTGATATGGATCTTTGGCGGCCGTTTGGGTCAATGGAATCCTTGGCGCAGTTGGGGGCGGGCCCAATGGATGATGGCAGTCGGGCTAGCGCCGGTTTTACTGGCTCTGGATCTGCCTGTCAGTCTGTCGGGGCCGATCGCTAACCTTGTTGCCGTGCCTTGGGTAGACTTTTTAGTGGTGCCAGCCGCCTTGCTGGGTACCGTGTTTCTTCTGATCATTCCTCCCCTAGGCGAGTTGCTACTGTGGTGTTCAGGCGCGGCCCTTGATGATTTATTCGCATTTCTCGGGTACGTGTCGGCACTGGTTCCTGCGTGGCAGGGAGCATGGGTGCCTGCGTGGGCTGTCGCTTTAGGCATGCTAGGTGTGTTGCTATGGCTGGCCCCCGATGGGGTGCCGGTCAGGCCTTTGGCAGTATTTCTGCTGATTCCGTTGTTCTGGCCGCCAGTGACCCGACCAGCGTCAGGACTGGCAAAGGTAACCGTGCTCGACGTCGGACAGGGGTTGTCTGTATTCATACAGACCAAAGGCCACGCCATGCTATACGACGCCGGGCCGCTTAGCGGAAGCTATGATGCTGGCGAAAGGGTGGTAGTCCCCAACCTGAAAGCTACAGGCGTCAGTCATCTAGACATGATGTTGATCAGTCATGGGGACGCAGATCATGCAGGAGGCGCCGCTGCTGTTTTCAGTGCCTTGAAGGTGGACAAGGTGGTGAGCGGGGAAGTGAAGCGGCTTCCTCCTGGCTTGCATCCGACACCCTGCGAAGATAATCAGCGCTGGGTGTGGGAGGGAGTCTTATTTACTGTCTGGCAGCCTAGCCCCTTGATGAAGGGAAACGCTGCATCGTGCGTGCTGATGGTAGAAGCAGCAGGCGAGCGCCTTTTGCTAACCGGTGATATAGACGAAAAGGCCGAGCGTCGCCTCGTTGAATCTGGGCGGGATATACGGGCTCAATGGTTATTGGCACCTCATCATGGCAGTCGAACGGCTTCGAGCGAGCGTTTCGTCAGTCTGGTAAAACCTGAATATGCCTTGATCTCGAGGGGAATTCACAACAACTTTGGCCATCCACATGCACAAGTGATCAGTCGTTATGAACGTCATGGCGTCCGGATTTACGATACAGCCTTGAACGGTGCAATATCATTTACCCTCGGTAAGCATGATTTGCCGCAAGGCGCTCGTCAGAAGCGTTATTTTTGGCAAGAAAAATAATTGGCGCTTCATGATAGAGTTGCGCACTTTTAAGGAAAGGGTTCAGGGCGTGTTCGAACTGGTCAAAGCAGGCGGCTGGATGATGCTGCCAATTATTCTAAGTTCTATTGTAGGCATGGCTATCGTAGCCGAGCGGTTATGGACACTGCGCCGTGCACGTGTCGTTCCGCCGCAACTGTTGGCTCAGGTATGGAAGTGGCTGCAAGATAATTCGCTCACAAGCGAGAAGCTTAAGGAGTTGCGCGCCAATTCGCCTTTGGGTGAGGTAATGGCTGCAGGGCTTGCCAATTCCCGTCATGGCCGTGAAGTCATGAAAGAGGCCATTGAAGAGGCTGGTAGCCGCATCGTGCATGATCTGGAGCGCTATCTGAATACCCTAGGTACGATTGCTGCCATGGCACCCTTGATGGGACTGCTAGGCACAGTGTTTGGCATGATCGAGATCTTCAGTTCTTTCATGGAAAGCGGTCTGGCCAACGCTCCGGTTCTGGCTGGCGGTATTTCCAAGGCCTTGCTGACCACGGCGGCTGGTCTGATCGTGGCTATTCCTGCCGTATTCTTCCATCGCTTCCTGCTGCGTCGTGTCGATGAACTGATTGTCTCTATGGAACAAGAGTCCATCAAGCTGGTTGAAGTCGTTCAGGGTGATCGTGAAGTAGACTTCGTCACGGAAGGTACCAAAGCGTGAAGTTTCGGCGTAGATCCGGCGGGGCAGCTAGAGACGAGGCCTACGTCAACCTGACATCACTGATCGATGTTGTATTCGTGTTGCTGCTGTTCTTTGTCGTAACCACCACTTTCAACAAGCCGAGCCAGTTGAAACTGGAGCTGCCTGAGGCGCAAAGTGCAGAACCTGCCGAAGCAGCTGCCAAGGACTTGGAAATCAGCATTTCAGCAGACGGCGTCTTTTCTCTGAACGATCAAACGTTGGCTAAAGGTGATCTGACTTCGCTCATGACTGCATTGCAGCGTGAGTCGGGTGGGGATAACAGCGTGCCACTGATCATCTCTGCTGATGGCCGCACGCCTCACCAATCAGTGGTGACGGCAATGGATGCCGCTGGAAAGCTGGGCTTTTCACGAATCCGCATCACAACGGTTGAGGCTCAGGCAGACAAACAGTGAGTATTTCCTCACGGCTTCTCAGGGCTTGGTATCGTGGTCATCCGGCCCTGAATGTACTGAAACCCTTGGAGGCCCTGTATTGTCACGTTGCTCGACGAAAGCGTAGGCGCTTTCTGGAGAGCGACAAGGGTGTTTTCGTTTCACCTGTTCCTGTGCTGGTCGTGGGAAACCTCACAATAGGTGGAACGGGCAAAACTCCGATGATCCTTTGGCTCATCGAGCACTGCCGCGGTCGTGGATTGCGAGTCGGTGTGGTGAGCCGGGGCTATGGTGCAAAACCTCCACATTTTCCCTGGCGGGTAATGCCGGAGCAGCTGCCTGCGGTAACGGGTGATGAGCCTTTGCTTGTTGTTCAACGGACCCGGGTTCCGCTTGTCATCGCTCCGAATCGTCCTGCTGCGGTTCAGGAGTTGCTGCGAACCGAGTCGCTGGATCTCATCCTCAGTGATGACGGTCTACAACACTATGCGCTTGCACGTGACCTTGAGCTTGTCATGGTTGACGCGGCAAGGGGCTTTGGCAACAAGCGCTGTCTTCCGGCGGGGCCACTTAGAGAGCCTATTGAGCGACTGCTAAGCGTTGACGCCATTCTTTATAATGGTGGCACCGGCGATACGGAAGATGGCTACTCGGTTCAATTGAAACCAACGGCCTTGATCAATCTAGTATCAGGTGAGCGCCGGCCTCTCAATTATTTTTCTCCTGGCCAGGAGGTTCACGCACTGGCTGGGATTGGTAATCCTGATCGCTTCTTCAAGACGCTCGAAGCATTGCAGTGGCGACCCATTGCCCACCCATTCGCCGACCATGCAGTTTATACCTCTGAGCGACTACGCTTTCAGCCGGCTTTACCATTGATAATGACTGAGAAAGATGCCGTCAAATGCAGAGCCTTTGCCGCTCCTGATTGGTGGTATCTTGCGGTTGATGCTCAGCCTTCAGCAGCTTTTGTTTCGTGGCTGGACAGACGGCTAGACCTGTTACAGGCTCAATAACTTATTTACCCAACAAGGATTCCTTATGGATCTCAAGCTTCTCGACATCCTGGCTTGTCCTATTACCAAAAGTCCGCTCAAGCTAAGCGAAGACAAGACTGAGTTGATTAGCAAGGCCGCAGGGCTTGCGTATCCTATCCGGGATGGCATCCCGGTCATGCTGGAAAGCGAAGCCCGTGTCCTCAGCGTTGATGAGCGTCTGGATAAATGACTGTCTCCTATACCGTAGTCATTCCTGCGCGTTTTGCTTCGAGCCGTTTGCCCGGCAAGCCGTTGCAGGATATTGCAGGCAAGCCCATGATTCAGCATGTATGGGAACAGGCCAGTAAGAGCGCAGCCGGTCAGGTGGTTGTGGCTACAGATCATTCCGACATCATGGCAGCCTGCGAGCGTTTCGGTGCACATGCGCTGCTGACGCGTACTGATCACGCTTCAGGTACGGACAGGCTGGCAGAGGTAGCCGAACTTATTGGCCTCCCGGACGATGCCATTATCGTGAATGTTCAGGGGGATGAGCCGCTTGTTCCGCCTGCCATTATCGATCAGGTTGCTCAGAATCTTGCCGCTCATTCCGAGGCGGGCATAGCCACATTGGCTGAGCCCATTCATGATATCGCCGCGTTATTCAACCCGAATGTTGTTAAGGTTGTCAGCGACAAGAATGGTCTGGCCTTGTCATTTAGTCGAGCGCCTATGCCTTGGGCGCGTGATGCGTTTGTCACAAGCCGCGATATCTTGCCCTCAAGCGTGCCGTACCGACGTCATATCGGTATCTATGCCTATCGAGTAGCATTTCTGAAGGACTTTGTGCGCTGGGGTGCATGCTGGCTTGAAAATGCTGAAGCCTTGGAGCAGCTACGTGCACTTTGGCATGGCGTGCGTATCCATGTAGCAGATGCCATTGAGTCACCAGAGGCCGGAGTAGATACAGCTGAAGATCTGGAGCGGGTTCGCCGAGTCTTGGGAGGCGAATAATGCGTGTTCTGTTTGTCTGCATGGGCAACATTTGCCGCTCCCCTACGGCCGAGGCCATCTTTCGCGACAAGCTTGTCAAGGCTGGCCTATTTGACCGTATTGTTGTCGACTCGGCGGGAACAGGCGACTGGCATGTCGGTAAAGCCCCCGATCCTCGCTCGATCCAGGAAGGTGCTAAGCGAGGATATGATCTTTCAGGTCTGCGGGCTCGACAGATTACGGCTGAAGATTTTCGCTCATTTGACCTTATCTTGGCGATGGACCATGAGAACATGGCCTTTTTGTCCAGGCTTCGTCCTTCCAACGCTTCAGCTGAAGTGGATCTTTTGCTTCGCCGTTATGGTCTTGAGCAGGATGAAGTGCCGGATCCCTATTTTGGCGGAGTTGCTGGCTTCAAGCATGTTATTGACTTGCTTGAAAAGGCATGTGAAGCGCTTGTGCATGAGGTAAGGGGGCCACTTGAGCCTTACTGTACGTGAGTGGGTTTGTCTTAAACCTTTTAATACATTTGGTTTCGATGTGCGGGCACGCTTCTATGCAGAGGCTTACACGGATAATGATGTTCGTGAGGCTATGGCGTTTGCCGACAAGCAGGATGTGCCGCTCTATATCTTGGGCGGAGGCAGCAATCTGGTGCTTACGGAAGATGTTCAGGCTCTGGTGCTGCACATGCGTAGTCAGGGGATCCGACTTCTTGAGGAGGGCTCCTCAGGCCGTGTGATCGTTGAGGCTGAAGCAGGCGAGTCATGGCATGGGCTAGTCGAGACTTCATTGAGTATGGGGCTGAGCGGGCTGGAGAACCTGAGCCTCATACCGGGTACTGTGGGCGCCTCTCCCATGCAGAATATCGGTGCCTATGGTGTTGAGCTAAAGGATGTGTTTCATGGCTTAACGGCATTGGATCGCAAAACTGGCCAGACTTGCGAGTTTACCCTTGAAGAGTGCTGTTTTGGGTATCGAGAAAGCCGATTCAAGCAGGAGCCTGGCCGTTGGGTCATATTGCGGGTTCGTTTCAATCTAAATCGACACGGTACTTTGCGTCTGGATTACGGTCCTGTTCGCCAGCGCTTGGTGGAACAGGGCGTTGATGATCCGTCTCCCCAGGCAGTAAGCAAGGCCATTATTAGTATTCGACGGGAAAAACTGCCTGACCCTGCCATGTTGGGCAATGCGGGCAGTTTCTTCAAAAATCCTGTGGTTTCAAATCAATTGGCTACAAGACTTAAGGAGTGCTATAGCGATCTGGTCGTTTACCCAGTCACGGATGATCAGGTAAAGCTTGCAGCGGGTTGGTTAATTGATAAGGCTGGCTGGAAGGGCTTTCGGGAAGGGGACGCAGGCGTTCATGCGCAGCAGGCGCTTGTCCTGGTTAATTACGGTACAGCGTCGGGTAAGGATATTCTTGATCTTGCTCAGCAAATTCGCACTGATATCGAGAGTCGGTTTTCTGTCCTGTTGGAGATGGAGCCCGGAGCGCTGAATTAGCGGTAACGGCATAATAAAAAGGGATGCATATGCATCCCTTTTTATTTGTTGAGGTATCAGGGCTGCGGTTTAGGCGCCTGCTTTTCCTCTTCGCTTTCAGATGGCTTTTGCTCTTCCACAGCATCCTGCTGAGGTTGTTGCTGCTCTACTGTTGGCTTTGGCAGGGCAAGCTCTGCAGGAATTTCGGCAGACTCAACCCTTTGTGCTGGCAGTTGATTCAAGCTTTCCGAGCTTGGCATAACAATCTCGGCCGTCATGGCAGGCTGGCTTTCTTTCGAGGGCTCATCCAGTGGTTTTTCCACATGTACATTCTCCAAGCGCTCTTGTGCCTGAGTAATGCCAGAGGGGAGGGCGGCTTCAACAACGGGTTCTGAGTCGGCAGCCAGGACCGGAGAGGCGTGCTCTACAGGCGCTGGGGTTTCAGTTGGCAAGGAAGCTGCCGGAGGAGTAGTCAGGCTGACAGATGTTGCGGCCTGTGCTGCTGCAGCTTCCTCCTGTTCACGCGCCAAGCGCTCGGCCTCACGCTGACGGCGGCGACGCTCACGGGGATCGTTAGGCGCACGTCCAACGGCCGGTGGGGTTAACTTAGGCTGTGCTCCAATGTCAGGCGTGTCTTCGCTTGCCTGAACGAGGGGCTGAGCCTCGGAAGAGACCTCCACGGGGGATGCGGCTTTCTCTTTCTGCACAGGCGCCGTTTCATTGACTGCCTGGGTAGGCTCCTCGGCTTGAGGAGCTTCAACCCCTACTACCGCTACCGTCTGATGAGTTTTCAAAGTAGTCTCGTGCGAGACTACCGCAACGACAGGCTGCTCTTCAGTGTGGTTAGGTGCAGAAACATCCTGGGCAACGATTGCTTCTGCTTCCGCCTGGGTCTGATTTTCCTGTTTGGGCCCGTTTCTTTCCGTTACGGTTGTGGCTTCAGCTGCTTGGGCATTGACCACTTCGGCAACCACAGCGGCGTTGGCAAGAGATTCAGTGTTGGATTCTCCCGTCAAGGCAACAGATTCGTTGTCGTTTGACTCGCCATGAGTGTCACGCTGACGTTCACGGCGATTGCTGCGACGACGCTGGCCGCGGGAGCGACGGCGTGGACGCTCATCGCTGTCTTGATCATCATTCTGATCGTTCAGCTCTTCGTCGTTCAGTTGCTCGGCGTCAACTGTTGCATCCTGACGTGTTTCGGCCTCTTCTCTGGTCTGACGGCGTTCGGCGCGGGAAGGACGTTCGCTGCGGCTGGGTTGTTCCTCGCGGGCAGGGCGCTCGTCCTTGTTTGCACGCTCTTCACGGGCAGGACGCTCTTCGCGTGGTTGGCGTTCCTCACGGGCGGGACGCTCTTCGCGTGGCTGACGTTCCTCGCGGGCAGGGCGTTCTTCACGGCTCTGACGCTCTGCTCGTGGCTGACGCTCTTCACGTGGTTGGCGCTCTTCACGGGTGGGACGTTCTTCTCGAGCGGCCTGGCGCTCTTCGCGTGGAGGGCGCTCGGTACGCGGTTGGCGCTCTTCACGGGTCGGACGCTCTTCGCGATTGTCACGGGCCTGCGACTGACGTTCTTCGCGAGGCTTGCGTTCTTCATCGCGACGGTTGTCACGGCGACGATTCTGCTGACGACCATTGCGACGCTCATCAGTACGACGTGCTTCGCCATTGGGCTGGGTAGTTTCGGCTACAGCAGCAGGCTCTTCCGTCTTGCCAGCAAACAGACTAACCAGGGAGCGCACCAAGCCCTTAAAAAGGCTTGGCTCCGGCTGATGAGCAGGTTTGCTGGGTGCTTCGACCTGAGGTGCCGGAGTGCGCTCGGGTGCGACCTTGACTGCAGCTTCTTGGCGAACAAGGGTTCGTGTAGCGCTTGCGGGCTGGATCTCTTCGGCCTCGCTGTGAGTCATTTCATAGCTGGACTGGCCGTTCAGAAGATCCGGGTTGTCATCACGCAGGCGTATTACTTCAAAATGCGGGGTTTCGATGTGATCATCCGGCAGAATGATGATGCGAACCCGTGTGCGTAGTTCAATCTTGGTGATGCTGTTGCGCTTTTCATTCAATAGGAACGAGGCGACCTGTAAGGGTACGCGTGCTCGAACCTCTGCTGTCCGATCCTTGAGTGCTTCCTCTTCAATCAGACGCAGAATGGCAAGCGACAAGGACTCGACGTCTCGGATAATGCCCTGACCATTACAACGTGGGCAGACGATGCCGCTCGTCTCGCGTAAAGAGGGGCGTAGCCGCTGGCGGGACATCTCTAGAAGGCCAAATCGAGAAATGCGACCGATCTGTACTCGAGCACGATCAGCCTCAAGCGCTTCCCGCATGCGATCTTCAACGGCGCGCTGGTTTTTTACCGGTGTCATGTCGATGAAATCAATAACGATCAAGCCGCCGATATCCCGTAAACGCAACTGGCGAGCGATTTCCTCGGCCGCTTCTAGGTTCGTTTGCAGGGCTGTCTCTTCAATATCGCCACCTTTGGTAGCGCGTGCAGAGTTGATATCGATCGAAACAAGCGCTTCAGTAGGGTCGATAACAATCGAGCCGCCAGAGGGCAGCTTTACTTCACGTTGAAAGGCAGTTTCGATCTGACTTTCGATCTGGAATCGATTGAATAGCGGTACGCTGTCCTGATAGAGCTTGATCTTGCTCTGGTACTGAGGCATGACCTGACGAATGAAGCTTAGTGCTTCTTCCTGAGCCTCTACGCTATCAATAAGCACTTCGCCGATATCCTGGCGAAGATAATCACGAATGGCTCGAATGATGACGTTGCTTTCCTGATAGATCAGGAAAGGCGCACTACGCTCGACAGAGGCTTCCTTGATAGCGGACCAGAGCTGCAGTAGGTAGTCCAGATCCCACTGCAGCTCTTCGGTGCTGCGGCCAAGGCCCGCTGTGCGGACAATCAGTCCCATGTCGGCTGGGGCATCCAGTCCATTCAGGGCTTCGCGCAGCTCGTTGCGCTCTTCACCCTCGATGCGGCGGGAAATGCCACCTGCACGTGGGTTGTTTGGCATCAGAACCAGATAGCGACCAGCCAGGCTGATAAAGGTAGTTAACGCAGCGCCCTTGTTGCCACGCTCTTCCTTTTCAACCTGAACAATGACTTCCTGCCCTTCGGACAGAACTTCCTTGATGTTGATGCGACCTTCTGGCGCTTTCTTGAAGTATTCGCGAGAGATTTCTTTGAGAGGGAGAAAGCCGTGACGCTCTGAACCGAAGTCGACAAATGCGGCCTCGAGGCTGGGCTCGATACGAGTGATGCGGCCTTTATAGATATTGGCCTTTTTCTGTTCACGAGCCCCTGACTCGATATCCAGATCAAATAGTTTTTGGCCATCTACTAACGCAACACGTAGCTCTTCAGGCTGCGTGGCATTGATGAGCATTCTTTTCATGTAATACCGTCGGTTTCCGGGCTACCGGAAACGGCGTGCGGCACACACGACTCGCCGAGGGTCGGTGCTTGGGGTCGTATCAAAGGCGGAGCCATCCGCCTTCGTGTCCAGCAGTACTCGGTTGTATGCCGAGCCGCGACTACGTCTCCTGCTTGCTGTCGTAACAGCAGCAACGTCAAACAGTCAGGAGGAGGAATAAGCTGTCAAAAGCGGACGAATAAGCGTCTAAGCCAGGCATTACCGGCTACACAGTTCAACAGCGGTACATCTCCACCCTTCACGTATCCTTCAGGAATCCTGGTGCCGCTCGCAGAATCCGGAGCGGTTGTTTTTTGTACTCACCTTCAACAGTGGGCACGGTGTTTTTATAAGGCTTTTGTTTTAAGTGGCACGTGTACTGCTTATAGCCATACGAACCACTCGAAGGACGGCCTGACGTCCACTGAACATGTTTATGACAGGGAGCTTATTTACAAGCGCTGTGTCATGCCAGGGTTATTGGCTTCCGGGACTATAACAGCAACCATTAAGTGCTTCAATTAAGTGGAAATTGCTATTATGTAGCAATGACTAATCCTACTTCTTCCAACAATGGCGTACAGCTCTTCGAAGTTTCTTCAGAGCTGGCTGGCCAGCGTATCGATAACTATCTGCGTACTTTGCTCAAAGGTGCGCCGAAAACCTTCATTTATAGAATACTTCGCAAGGGTGAAGTACGTGTTAATAAGGGGCGTATAAAGCCGGATTATCGGCTGCAAGCCGGCGATATCATTCGTGTCCCTCCTATGCGTTTGCCTGAAAAAGATGAACCTGCACCTGTCTCCCAGGCGCTTGCCGAGTTGATGGAGGCTGCGATTGTCTATGAAGACAAGACACTGATCGTTATTAATAAGCCTGCAGGTATTGCCGTTCACGGAGGGAGTGGTGTCAGCCTAGGCGTTATAGAGGTCTTTCGTCAGATTCGTCCAGATGCCAAAGACCTTGAGCTGGTTCATCGCCTGGATCGGGATACCTCGGGTCTGCTCATGATTGCCAAGAGGCGCAGCATGCTGCGTCATTTGCATGAGGCCTTGCGTGGAGATGGAGTCGACAAACGCTACCATGCGCTGGTTCGTGGTCACTGGCCTGCAGCAAAAAAACAGATTCGAGCGCCTTTGATGAAAAATAACTTGCGTTCCGGTGAGCGGATGGTTGAAGTCAATGTAGAGGGTAAGGACGCTCTCACGGAATTTCGAGTGCTCAGACGCTACGGTGATTTCGCTACTCTAGTAGAGGCAAAGCCGGTCACAGGACGTACTCACCAGATTCGTGTTCATGCCAAGCACGCAGGTCATTCCATTGCAGGGGATCCTAAGTACGGTGATGAGGCGTTTTCCAGGGAGATTCGGGATTTGGGCGGGAAGCGGCTGTTTCTTCATGCTGCCAGTCTTAATGTACCGCTCCCCGATGGGGAAACATTGCAACTGACTGCTCCTGTTGATGAGACCTGGGCGGCTACATTGAGTCGATTGGATGCCTAGTTACGACTTGCTGGTATTTGACTGGGACGGGACGCTCTCTGACTCGGTTGGTCGCATCGTGGACGTTATGCAGGCAGCTGCCGCCGACCTTCGGCTCCCCGTTCGAAGCGATCGATCGATTAAGTCCATTATCGGGCTGGGCTTGCCAGAGGCCATCCAGACGCTTTACCCGGAGATGACGCCAGGAGCTGTGGAGCGTTTTCGTCAGTGTTATAGCGATCATTTCGTTATGCGTGAGCAAGAGCCTTCTCCGTTTTTCGAGGGTGTGGCTGAAGGCTTGGCAGCGTTTCGGCGCAAAGGCTATCGTTTGGCTGTTGCTACCGGTAAAAGCCGAAGAGGGCTGGATAGGGTGCTTGCAGCCAAGGGGCTGGCTGACTTCTTTGACGTAACGCGTTGCGCTGATGAAACGGCCAGCAAGCCGGATCCGTTAATGCTTAACGAGATCTTGGCGCATTGTCAGGTGCATCCGTCAAAGGCGCTGATGATCGGGGATGCACCATTCGACCTTGAAATGGCTCGCAGAGCGCAAATGGCCTCGGTTGCAGTCAGTTACGGTGCTCAGCCAGTTGAGGTGCTGCGTAATTACGAGCCAACGCTTGTGGTTGATCGTTTTGAGGAGTTGCGTGTCTGGTTGGATGCGTAACGATTAATTGAACCAAGCAGGACTACCAATGGCAGATGATTGGAAAGCGTCGGATCGCCCGGCGGATGAAAAAAGCTGGAAGCTCATCGAAAAGGCGATGCTGGCCAGCGTGCATGAGCAAAGAAGGGCACGTCGTTGGGGAATCTTTTTTAAATTCCTAACGTTTACTTATCTTTTTATCATGCTGGCGCTCTTTGTTCCTTTTTCCGGGCTCAAGGGAGAAGCCTCGCGTGAGGGCTCCCATACGGCGCTTATTGAGGTGAAGGGAACCATTGCGGCTGATGAGAAGGCGAGTGCCGACAATATTGTTGGAGCACTGCGCGATGCCTTTAAAGACGAAGGTACCAAAGCCGTTATCCTTCGTATCAATAGCCCAGGAGGCAGTCCTGTGCAGTCAGGTTATGTCTATGACGAGATCAAGCGTCTGCGTGGATTGCATCCTGACATCAAGCTTTATGCCGTGATTTCTGATCTGGGAGCTTCGGGCGCCTATTACATCGCCAGTGCTGCCGATGCCATCTATGCTGACAAGGCCAGTCTTGTGGGCTCAATCGGCGTAACGGCAGCATCCTTTGGCTTTGTCGGAACCATGGATAAGCTAGGCGTTGAGCGTCGCGTTTACACATCCGGTGAGCACAAGGCCTTTTTGGACCCCTTCCAGCCTGCTAAAGAAGAGGAGACCCGCTTCTGGCAACAGGTGCTCGATACTACACATCGGCAGTTTATCGATAGCGTGAAAAAGGGGCGTGGTGATCGCTTGAAGGTCGAGGGTCATCCTGAGTTGTTTTCCGGGCTCGTATGGTCTGGAGAGCAAGCGCTTGGGCTGGGGCTAATCGATGGCCTGGGCAGTGCCAGCTTTGTGGCTCGGGAGGTGGTTGGTGAAGAAAAGATTGTGGATTACACCGTTCAGGAAAGCCCATTCGACCGCTTTGCCAAGCGCCTGGGGACCAGTGTGGCGGAGCGCCTGGCATTGCTGGTGGGGTGGCAGGGACCTGTGTTGCGATAAGTTGAGAGGCTGATGCTAGGGTACTACCACGCCCTCATTGAGTAGGAGATCGGTCAGCCGAATAAGCGGCAGGCCGATCAAGCTGGTCACGTCCTCTCCTTCGGTAGAGCGAAAAAGGGTAATTCCCAGTCCCTCGACTTTAAAGCTTCCAGCGCAGTCATAGGGTTGTTCAATATTGAGGTAACGCTCGATTTGATCGCTTTCCAGCGTACGGAAATGAACGGTAAACGGTACGCAATTCAGCTGGCAGGTTCCGGTTTGAGTATTGAGCAGCGCGAGCCCGGTCATGAACGTCACGCTTTTTCCGCTGGCATTCGACAGTTGCTTATGGGCGCGCTCGTATGTCAGAGACTTGCCAAGTATCTGGCCGTCAAGCGAGGCGGTTTGATCGGAGCCAATAATAAGATGGTTGGGGTAATTAGGCGCCAGCGCGCGGGCCTTGGCTTCAGCCAGTCGCATAGCCAAGTGACGAGCGCTTTCGCCTGGATGAGAGCTTTCGTCTATATTAGGTGAAGCGTATGTAAAGTTTAGTTTCAGGCGAGCCAGCAGTTCGCGTCTATAGGGTGAGCTTGAAGCGAGCAGTAACGGAAGCATTATAATGAGTCTCTGTGAACGCAGAATCGTCGGTCTAACCGACCAAAAGTCAGCAAAGGATACTATCCTTTGCCTAATTTCCTTTGACAGGCCTGAGGTCGTCTCTATAATGGCGCGCTTATGTTGAATGGGCCACTTCCACCTCACGTAGATCCACGCAAACTGGCTGATCGCGGTGTCACGCTTCGGGGTGAACTGCCGGTATCTAGTTTGCCACGTCTTTGCGAGCAGCTGTCGAGCACTGAGGGAACGGTGAAGGCCGTCCTCGAGTTCTTCCGTGATGAGCAAAGGCTTGTCGTCATTCATGGCGCACTGGATACTGAAGTGCAAATGGTATGTCAGCGATGCCTGGAGCCGGGCGCGTTTCCTGTACACGGCGAGTACGATTACGCAGTGCTATGGGAAGGGCAGTCGGCGGATGCGTTGCCAAAAGGTTATGACGCACTGGAAGTCGGTGAAGAGCCTTTGGATCTGATTGGTTTGATTGAGGATGAGCTTTTGCTTGCCTTGCCAATCATTCCAACTCATGAGCCCGGCATCTGCCATCATCCAGCAGGATTCGAAGCGCCTGAAGCGCCCGAAGAAAGCGCGGACGAGGAAAAGCGAGCCAACCCGTTCAGCGTACTGGCGCAGTTGAAGCGTGACCCAAACGTTTAGGAGTTAATGAGTTATGGCTGTTCAGCAGAACAAAAAATCCCGTTCCGCCCGTGATATGCGTCGCTCCCACGATGCGCTCGAGCCGAATGCATTGTCTGTAGAAAAGAGCACTGGTGAAGTTCACCTGCGTCACCATGTGTCTCCGGACGGTTTTTACCGTGGTCGTAAAGTGATCGACAAGGGTTCCGACGAGTAATCCTTGTCGTCACCTGTCATCGCTATCGATGCAATGGGCGGGGACTTCGGTCCCCGCTGCATTGTGCCTGCCTGTATTTCCTTCCTCGCTAGTCATCCTGCCGTTACGTTGATCCTTGTTGGTGATCCTGATGTCATCCAAGGCCATGTCGGTCAGTTCTCATTTGATGATTCTCGTCTGCGTATCCATGTAGCCACTCAGGCCGTTGATATGGCGGAAAAGCCTTCTTATGCCCTTCGTAACAAGCCTGACTCTTCCATGAAGGTTGCGCTGGGGCTGGTTGCCAGTGGCGAGGCTGACGCATGCGTTAGTGCAGGTAATACTGGTGCCCTGATGGCCTTTGCTCGACAGACGCTGGATACGCTTCCTTGGATAGAGAGGCCGGCCATCTATACCCATCTGCCTGTGATGGGTCGTCAATGTGTATTGGTGGATCTTGGCGCTAATCTGGACTGTTCCGCTCTCAGTCTTTACCAGTTTGCATGCCTGGGGGCCGCTGCTGCTAAAGCAACAGGGATACATGAACCTCGAGTCGCTCTTTTGAATGTAGGTGTTGAGCCGACCAAGGGTAATAGTGTCGTCCAGCAAGCATCAATCCTGCTGGAGAAGTGCAGGCGCCTTAACTATGTCGGCTTCATCGAGGCGAACGCAGTGTTCCGGTCTGAAGCGGATGTGGTGGTGTGTGACGGATTTGTTGGCAATGTCCTGCTTAAAGGAAGCGAGGGGCTTATTTCCATGCTTTTCAAGCAGTTGGAAGGGGCGCCTGTTTTTCTAAGGCTCCTGGCTGCTCCCCTGTTATATCGTCTGCGAAAAGAGATGATGCCTGCCCGCCATAACGGTGCCGGTTTTCTCGGGTTGCGTGGACTGGTTATTAAAAGTCATGGCAGTGCTGATGAGTTCGGCTTTCAGCGTGCGATAGAGCAAGCGGTGCAGGCAATAGAACTTCGCCTGGATGCCTTGATAAAGGCGAATTTTCTGGACCTTTATGAGGATTCAGTACCTAAGTGTGACTGACCTCGGTTGCCTGACATCAAACCAAGAACCTGCTGCGGCATGCTGTTAGGCTGTGGCTTTTGATGAGACTAAAAAGAGATCGACTATGTCTGCTTCTTTCGCTTTCGTATTTCCAGGCCAAGGCTCACAGTCCTTGGGTATGCTGGCCGATATTGGAGCTCAACATTCGCAGATACGCGATACGTTTGCTGAGGCTTCTGATGCGCTTGGCTACGATATCTGGTCACTGGTTCAGCAAGGTCCGGAAGAGCAGTTGAATCAAACGGACAAGACTCAGCCCGCCATTCTGACGGCGTCTATTGCCTTGTGGCGACTATGGGAGGCAAGGGGAGGCGTACGTCCTTCTTATGTGGCAGGTCATAGTCTTGGCGAATATTCCGCTCTGGTTGCTGCAAGTGCTCTGGCCTTTACTGACGCTGTAAGGCTCGTTGAGCGCCGTGGACAGCTGATGCAGGAGGCTGTGCCAGCGGGCGAGGGCGCAATGGCCGCTATCCTGGGGCTAGAAGATGCAGATATCGTTAACGCCTGTGCTGAAGCGGCCCAGGGTGATGTTGTGAGCGCAGTGAATTATAATGCGCCTGGGCAGGTGGTCATTGCAGGTAACGCAGCTGCAGTGATGCGAGCTGTCGAGCTATGCAAGGCGCGTGGCGCAAAACGTGCGGTTCCGCTTCCGGTAAGTGTGCCCTCCCATTGTGAGTTGATGCGTCCGGCAGCGGAGCGCTTTGCCGAGGCTGTTAACGCAATCCAATGGCAGCAGCCCTCCATTCCGGTCGTTCAGAATGTAAACGCCGGAGTCAGTGCAGATCTTGCAGCGCTGAAGCAGAACCTGCTGGCGCAACTGTACAGTCCGGTGCGCTGGGTTGAGTCCGTTCAACTGCTTGCGGACAAAGGGGTTACTCAACTGGTAGAGTGCGGGCCCGGAAAAGTCCTGGCAGGTTTGAACAAGCGGTGTGTCAAAGGTATAGAGACCTATAGTCTTGACGCGCCTGATGCCTTTGCTGCTACCCAAGCAGCATTGGCTTGATTTAAGGAGAAAACATGAGCCTCCAAGGTAAAGTCGCATTGGTAACCGGTGCAACACGTGGCATCGGACAGGCCATTGCTCTTGAGCTCGGACGCCTCGGGGCTACCGTGATCGGTACGGCTACCAGCGAAAGCGGTGCCTTCCGTATCAGCGAAAGCCTGAAGGCCAATGGTATAGAGGGCACCGGACTGGTGCTGAACGTTGCAGACAACGCTTCGGTGACGGCGGCGTTGGAACAGATTCAGCAGCAATATGGTGCGCCTGCTATTCTGGTCAATAATGCGGGCATCACGCGAGATAATCTGATGCTGCGCATGAAAGACGACGAGTGGTTCGATGTAATCGATACCAACCTGAACAGCCTGTTCCGTTTGTCGAAAGCCGTATTGCGTGGGATGACCAAAGCTCGTTGGGGGCGCATCATCAGCATAGGCTCTGTTGTCGGGGCTATGGGTAATGTTGGCCAGGCCAATTATGCTGCCGCCAAGGCCGGTCTTGAGGGGTTTACTCGGGCGTTGGCTCGTGAAGTAGGTTCCAGAGCGATCACGGTAAATGCCGTGGCTCCAGGGTTTATTGATACTGATATGACGCGTGAGCTGCCAGATGCTCAGCGTGAAGCGCTTTTGACTCAAATTCCACTGGGTCGATTAGGGCAAGCTGAAGAAATTGCAAAAGTTGTCGCCTTTTTAGCAACGGACAGTGCTGCGTACGTTACAGGTGCTACTGTTCCAGTTAACGGCGGAATGTATATGAGTTAAGCGATTTTTGACGGGTTGAACGACTTTTTGTGAATTTTCAAGACTAGCAAAAAGTCAGTTCAGAGGTCAGGATGTCGCGTCAGCTTGAAATATTGAAAACCCTTTCTATACACTTACGCGCAGTCCGGCTGCACGGATTATTCCATAGGAGTGAAAACACGGTATGAGCACCATCGAAGAACGCGTTAAGAAGATCGTCGCTGAACAACTCGGCGTGAAAGAAGAGGAAGTAACCAACAGCGCTTCCTTCGTCGAGGATCTGGGCGCCGACTCCCTTGACACCGTTGAGCTGGTGATGGCTCTGGAAGAGGAATTCGAAACTGAAATCCCGGACGAACAAGCCGAAAAGATCACCACTGTTCAGGAAGCTATCGACTACATCGTTGCTCACCAGCAATAAGTCGGTTCTTCTGTAGAACACGAAAGCCGCACGCCTGTCCAGGCGTGCGGCTTTTCTATATAACGGTCATCAATGTAATAACTTTAGATGATCGAACAAACGAGCTATGAGGAAATCGTTGTGTCACGTAGACGCGTCGTGATCACGGGCATGGGCATGGTATCGCCGCTGGGCGGGGACGTGCAAAGCAGCTGGGAAGGCATTCTTGCTGGTCGCAGCGGTATTGCCCCGATTGAACACATGGACGTTTCTGCCTTTGCTACCCGCTTTGGGGGATCAGTCAAAGGATTCAACGTAGAAGATTATCTCTCTGCGAAAGAAGCTCGGAAACTCGACCTCTTTATTCAATATGGCCTGGCGGCTAGCTTCCAGGCTATGCGTGATTCCGGACTTGAAGTGACAGATGCCAATCGGGATCGAATTGGTGTCGCCATGGGGTCTGGTATTGGTGGTCTCTCCAATATCGAGAACAACTGCAAGGCCTTGTTTGATCAAGGTCCCCGCCGTATTTCGCCATTTTTTGTCCCTGGCTCGATCATTAACATGGTTTCCGGCTTCCTTTCCATCCACTTGGGATTGAAGGGGCCTAATTATGCAATTGCTACAGCATGTACAACCTCCACGCATTGTGTAGGTATGGCTGCACGTAACATTGCCTATGGTGATGCTGATGTCATGGTGGCTGGCGGTGCCGAAATGGCTACCTGCGGGCTAGGGTTGGGTGGTTTTGGTGCTGCACGGGCACTTTCTACCCGAAATGAAGAGCCTACTAAGGCCAGCAGACCTTGGGATCGTCAGCGAGACGGCTTTGTGCTGTCTGATGGCGCGGGTGCATTGATTCTGGAAGAGCTAGAGCATGCTCAAGCGCGTGGCGCCCATATTTATGCTGAGCTTATTGGGTTTGGCATGAGCGCTGATGCGTTTCATATGACGGCCCCCCCTGAAGATGGCGCTGGCGCAGCACAGTGCATGAGCAATGCATTGAAAGATGCGCGAATCGATCCATCCCAGGTCGATTACATCAATGCGCACGGTACGTCCACGCCTGCTGGTGATATGGCAGAGGCTTCTGCGGTCAAGCGGATCTTTGGTGAGCATGCCTACAAATTGTCGGTGAGCTCTACCAAGTCAATGACTGGGCATCTGTTAGGGGCTGCCGGGGCTGTTGAAGCCATTTTCAGCATCCTGGCCATTCGTGACCAACTGGCGCCACCTACCATCAACCTGGATGATCCGGATGATGGCTGTGATCTGGACTTTGTGCCGCATAAGCCAAAGGCAATGCCTATCGAGATCAGCCTGTCCAACTCCTTCGGCTTCGGTGGTACTAATGGTAGTTTGATCTTCCGTCGCTTTTCTGAGTGATGAAAGACTGGGTTAATGGTCAGCCGGATGAGGCTGGCCTTTCCTTCCGGGATCGTGGTTTGGCATATGGCCATGGGCTTTTCGAAACGATAGGCGTCCATAACGGCCAACCACGATTCCTTGATGATCACCTGAGGCGGCTGCTTGATGGATGTCGTCGTCTGGCAATTCCCTTGGAGCTTGATGCAGTCAGGCTTGAAATTCTTGAGTATGCTGCGTTGCTACGCAACGGTGTAGCCAAGCTGATCATTACGGCCGGCCTCGGTGAACGGGGTTATGCGGCTCCGTCGAATCCACTTCCGCAACGTCTTCTGCTGGCCTCTCCTGTGCCTCGCTATCCATCTGAGAATGCTGAGCAGGGGATCCGTCTGTTTCCCTGCCAGACACGTCTGGCTTGCCAACCGCTATTGGCTGGACTCAAGCACCTGAACCGTCTTGAGCAGGTATTAGCGCGGGGAGAGTGGCAGGGAGCAAACTATGCTGAAGGCCTTATGTGTGATGCATTTGGGCATGTTGTAGAAGGCGTTTTCAGTAACCTTTTCATCGTGTCCAGGAACACATTGATAACGCCCGTGCTTGATAGGTGTGGTGTTGCTGGCGTGATGCGCTCCTATCTTCTTCGTTGCGCAGATGGGCTTGGCGTCATGACCGAAATCAGGCCGGTGACGTTGAGTGAGTTCATGGCCGCTGATGAGGTATTTATGTGCAACAGTCAGTATGGTGTTTGGCCAGTATGTACGTATGCTGAGCATGAATGGCCAATAGGCCCGTTGACACGTCAATTTCAACAGATTGCCTCGAAGGCTCTGGATTCGTAATGCGAAAATTATTGGTTCTGCTCGAGGGCGGCTTGCTCTTGATGGGGCTGGCGCTAGCCGGAATGGGCTGGTTGCAACACAAGGCACTCGAGCAGCCTGTGGCGGTTGGTCAGGAACAGCTTGTCGAAATACCCAAGGGCGCTACGCCGGGCGGTATGCTCCGGCATCTTGAGGAGGAGAAGTTACTGAGCGGATCCTTCTGGTTGCGTTTGTATTGGCGTTTCAATCTTTCCGGACAGGCTCTGCACAGCGGTGAGTACCGAGTAACGCCAGGGATGAGTGTTCGTGAATTACTTGCCCTCTGGCAAAAAGGCGAGGTGGTCCAATACAACGTTACGCTCGTTGAAGGCTGGAACTTCCATCAGGTTCGGGATGCCTTGGCTCGTCAGGAAAAGCTGGAGCAAACATTGGCTGGACTGAGTGACGAAGACGTCATGGCGCGTTTAGGCAAGCCTGGTATGCATCCTGAGGGGCGTTTCTTTCCCGACACCTATCGTTATGTAAAAGGAATGCGCGACGTCGAAATTCTGAAGCAGGCCAGTCAACGTTTGGAGCAGGTTCTTGCCGAGGAGTGGGAGGCGCGCGCCGCGGATGTGCCCTATCAGGAGCCGTATCAGGCTCTGATCATGGCCTCTTTAGTGGAGAAGGAAACAGGGGTTCCGCAAGAGCGGCCTCAAATAGCAGGCGTTTTTGTTCGCCGTCTAGCGTTGAATATGCTCTTGCAGACAGATCCTACGGTTATCTACGGGCTGGGTGACAATTACAAGGGCAAGTTGACCCGAGAATATCTCCGCCAACCTACGCCTTACAATACCTACGTGAACCCTGGTTTACCTCCTACGCCTATCTCCATGGTAGGGCGGGAAGCGATTCATGCCGCGCTGCATCCTGAGCCAGGTAAAAGTCTTTACTTTGTAGCGCGTGGAGACGGGACGCATGTGTTTTCTGATGACATCGATGCACATAACCGCGCTGTTCGTGAGTACCAACTTAAACGCCGAGCCGATTACCGTTCGAGTCCGGCACCTATTAACAAGGAGTCTGAGTGAGCGGGTTGTTTATTACGTTGGAGGGGCCGGAAGGGGCAGGTAAAAGCACTAACCGTGACTATCTGGCAAGGCAATTACAATCGCATGGCCTTGAAGTGGTGCTGACACGTGAGCCTGGTGGAACGCCATTGGCCGAGCGCATCCGCGGACTTTTGCTTGACCCCTGCGATGAGGGCATGCATGCGGATACTGAGCTGCTGCTTGTGTTTGCTGCACGTGCACAGCATTTAAACACTATAATTAAGCCTGCGCTTGATCGTGGTGCGGTTGTCCTGTGTGATCGATTCACTGATGCGACCTACGCGTATCAGGGCGGGGGGCGTGGGCTTTCGGAAGCACGCATTGCCACCTTGGAGCACTTTGTTCAGTCAGGCCTGCAGCCTGATCTTACCTTGGTGTTCGATTTACCTATCGAAATAGGACTTGAAAGAGCAGCCAAACGAGGTCGCCTCGACCGGTTTGAGCGGGAACAACACAGCTTTTTCGAGGCCGTAAGGCAGACTTATCTCTCCCGTGCCGCGGCTAGTACCGACCGCTATCGGGTGATTGACGCAGCCCAGTCGCTTGCCGATGTACAGCAACAACTTGATCAGCTTGTACCTGAGTTGTTGGAGCGCGCCCGTGGTTAAGCGGTACCCGTGGCAATCGGAACTATGGGAGCGGCTGACTCATCGTAAGCGGCATGCCCATGCTTATCTATTTCATGGGCCAGCGGGTATTGGCAAGCGGGCGCTGGCCGAGCGGCTTGTAGGGCGTTTGCTTTGCCAGAACGTAGCAGCAGGGGAGGCATGCGGCCAGTGTAAGGCTTGTCTTTTGTTAAGGGCTGGAACGCATCCTGACTATTTTCTTGTAGAGCCGGAAGAGGTGGAAAAGCCTATCCGCGTTGATCAAATCAGGAGCCTGGTTGACTTCGTTGCCCAAACCGCACAGTTGGGCGGCCGCAAGGTCATTCTGCTGGAACCAGCTGAGGCGATGAACCTCAATGCCTCAAATGCTTTACTGAAAAGCCTGGAAGAACCTTCCGGTGACACGGTCCTGGTGTTGATCAGTCATCAGCCGAGTCGACTATTGCCTACCATCAAAAGTCGTTGTGTGCAGCAGGCCTGCCCCGTACCTCGTCCAGAAGAAAGCCTGGCTTGGCTAGCGCAGGCCTTGCCCGATCTCTCCTCGGAAGATCTCAATGATGTGCTGACGCTGGCTGGTGGTTCGCCTTTAACGGCTGCTCGTTTGCATGCGATGGGCGTTCAGGCTTACCGGTCACATGTTGTAGACGGCTTGAAAAAGCTCTTGAAGCGGCAGATCGCGCCAAGTCCATTAGCCGAAAGCTGGAACAGCATTCCGTTACTGCTATTGATGGACTGGTTCTGTGAGTGGGCATTGTTGATCCTGCGCTATCAAATGACTCGGGATCAAGCGGTGACCGGTTTGGCCGATATGAGCAAAGTAATCCAGTATCTGGGTGATAAGGCCGATTCCACTCAGGTCATAAACCTGCAGAACTGGCTGCTCGAGCAGCGGCAGAAAGTAATGGGTAAGGCTAATCTGAACCGCGTACTGCTACTTGAAGCGCTGTTGATACGGTGGGCAAGCCTACCGCAGCAGGGCTAGAATTCACTTAATAATGGTTGAGTGCTGTCGTATGAGTTTGCCTCCGAATCTGGGTCCTCGAAACGGAATTCTGTCCCTTACGATCAAGGACAAATCAGTACTGTATGCCGCCTATATGCCTTTCATCCGTAATGGTGGCCTGTTTATTCCAACAAACAAGTCATACAAGCTAGGGGATGAAGTATTCATGCTGCTCAACCTGATGGATGAGCCTGAAAAAATCCCTGTTGCCGGAAAGGTCGTCTGGATAACGCCCCGGGGCGCACAGGGAAATCGTGCTGCTGGGGTTGGCGTTCAATTCAATGACGGCGATAACACGGCTCGAAACAAGATCGAGACCTATCTGGCGGGTACGCTCAAGTCGGACCGCCCTACGCATACCATGTAATTCTTTCTTTCGTGCAAGCATGGCCTTGCTGAAAGCGCACGTTTTTACCAGGAAAACCCATGAAACTGATCGACTCCCATTGTCATCTAGATCGCCTTGATCTAACGGCTCATAATGGATCGCTGGACGCGGCGCTTGAGGCGGCAAGGGAGAGAGGCGTAGGGCACTTTCTATGCATTGGTGTAAGCGCCGAAAATGCTGGCGATGTGAAGACTGTTGCCAAGCGTTACCCGGACGTGCATTGCTCTGTTGGAATTCATCCATTGGATGTTTCTGCTGAAAAGGAGCCTGCGCTGGAGTGGCTGTTGCGCGAGCTGGATCATCCTCGTGTGGTCGCCATCGGAGAAACCGGGCTGGACTATCATTACGAGCCTGAAAGCGCTGAGCTGCAGAAGCAGTCCTTTCGGTTGCATCTTGAGGCGGGGCGGATTACCGGTAAACCTGTCATTGTGCATACCCGTGAAGCCAGAGCTGACACGTTGGCCTTGCTCAGAGAGGCTGATCTGACTGCGGCAGGAGTATTGCACTGTTTTACCGAGGACTGGGAAATGGCCAAGGCTGCCCTGGACCTGGGTTTTTATATCTCTCTTTCAGGAATCGTGACGTTCCGAAATGCCGAGGCATTGCGTGAAGTGGCTCGTCAGGTGCCAGCCAATCGGCTTCTTGTGGAAACCGATTCGCCTTATCTGGCGCCTATTCCTTATCGTGGCAAACCGAACCTCCCTCAATATGTGCGTGAAGTGGCTGAGTTTTTAGCTTCGGTTCGTGGTGTCGAGCTGGAAGCACTGGCCGAGCAAACTACAGAAAATTTCTACCGGCTCTTTCCTCTGGCAAAAGCTGTATAAAACCAATAGTCAAAAAAAACCCGGTTTTTTCTAACCGGGCCAAGACCATTAGGAGTTTAACGGGATGCACCAATAGCGATGTATCCCACCGATAACGCCTCGGGGGAGTGGCGCTGCCGGTAAGTAGAAGTATTGATCAGTCATGGGGAACATCCAGTCGGGATTGATCATTTTTTAAACAGATTTGGAATAGGCAGCCTTTCATTGAGCACTTATCGCGACAACTTCCGGATGATGTCCAGCGTCTCATCCAGTACCTGTTGCGGTGTGTAAAAGTGTGGCGAAAGACGGATGCCAGCACCGCGTTGAGCGCAGATAATGTTCTCGCGCTTCAGGCCTTCAAAAAGAGTCGTATTGTCTTTGCCATCCAGCGTAAACGTTAGAATACCAGCTCTGCGATTGGGATCTGTCGCACTGTGGACATGAGCGCCGGGAAGTGCTTTCAGTCCTTCAATCAACATGTGCATTCTGGTATGTAATTCCTGCGCAACTTGCACCATGCCTATCTCATCGAGCAATGAGAGACTGGCTTTCAAGGCGACAGCGCCGAGCATGTTGGGGCTACCACATTCGAAGCGGCGGGCGGTGCGTGCTGGTTTCCATTCGCGACTGTTATAATTACCTGCGTTATCGAGCATATGCCAGCCATATTCGTTTAGCGTCAGCTGCTCTCTAAGATCACTCCGACAATAAAAAACGCCAAGCCCTTCTGGGCCTAGCATCCATTTATGCCCGTCCGCCATGGCAAAGGCGCACCCGCAGGCTTGTACGTCCAGAGGAAGTGCGCCTAGCTGTTGAATTGCATCAACACACAACAGTACGCCGTTCTGGCGGCAGCCCTGGCCTAATTTGACCAAGTCCAGGCGCAGGCCGCTTGCATATTGCACTGCGCTGATCGCCAGCAGGCGTGTCCGGGACGTACAGGCCTCTAGCAGCGCCTGTTCAGGATCTGTCCCAGCCAGATTGACCTCAATGACTTCGACTCCAAAGCGGGACAGTGCCTCCCAAACGATTCGGTTCGATGGGAATTCTTCATTGCTGATGACCACTTGATCGCCGGCCCGCCAGTCCAGACCAAACGCAACAAATGACAGGGCCTCTGACGTATTCTTGACCAGGGCGATATCTGCCGTGCTGGGCGCGTTAAGCAGCTTCATCAGGTGTGTTCTCAGCTGCTGCTCAATCTCAAGCCAGGCGGGGTAATCCTTGGCTCCCTGGATAACATTTTCCTGTGCAAACGCCGCTACGGCCTGCGATGCACGCGCTGGCCAAGGCGCTACTGCGGCATGGTTGAGGTAGCGCAGGGTTTCATGATGCGGAAACTCGTTCATCCAGGTGTTCATAAGAGGCTCATCCATACAAAAATATGTATTTTTAGGCATAATGCCGTAATCAATGTGACATCGCCTGTCAGATGCGTATCGTCCATCTCGCGTTGTGCCAGCCGATGGTAATAGCTTCCCCTACCGATACCTTCCGCATTCAGACTCTAAAAAGAAACTTATTTCTATGCAGAAAGAACCTCGAAAGGTCCGTGAATTTCGCCGCCGTGAGCAGGAGATTCTAGACACAGCCCTCAAGCTTTTCCTGGAAGAAGGGGAGGACAGTGTTACTGTAGAGATGATCGCTGACGCGGTCGGGATTGGAAAAGGAACGATTTATAAACATTTCCGATCCAAAGCCGAGATCTATCTTCGCCTGATGCTGGATTACGAGCGAGACCTGGCTTCGCTGTTTCACTCGGAAGACGTGGCACGTGATCGGGAAGCTCTGTCCCGGGACTACTTTGAGTTTCGTATGCGCGACCCTCAGCGCTACAGGCTTTTTGACCGGCTGGAAGAAAAGGTGGTCAAAGCTAATCAGGTTCCTGAGTTGGTCGAACAATTGCATAAGATCAGAGCGTCAAACTTCGATCGTTTGACTCAGCTGATCAAGGGACGAATCGCTGAAGGGAAGCTGGAAGATGTTCCTCCTTATTTTCACTATTGCGCTGCCTGGGCGCTGGTGCACGGGGCGGTAGCCTTGTACCACTCTCCCTTCTGGCGAGATGTCATTGAAGATCAGGACGGATTTTTTCAGTTTCTTATGGACATCGGCGTGCGTATGGGTAACCGCCGTAAGCGAGACACGGAAATACCGGCTTCCCGGTGAGGTCCGAAAGTCTGAGCTTGAATAAATCGTTCTCGACCCAGATATCTTTTTTCTCTGTTAAGCAGTTGGAGTTCAAGCATGATCGTTGACCGTCAGGGTCGAGCCTTTCGCAACCTACGGATCAGCTTAACCGCTGCATGCAATTATGCATGTACATATTGTGTTCCCAATGGGAAACGCCTCGTAGCGGCTCAAGATGAGTTATCGGCTGATGCTATGGCTCGTGGTGTTGAATACCTTATTGAGGCTGCAGGCATCGAGCGTCTGCGTATTACTGGTGGTGAGCCACTGGTCACTCCCAAGTTCGAGCCTTTCTTGCAGGCGGTTTCCGCCTTAAAGCTCAAAGACATTAGTCTTACCACTAACGGCCAGCTGCTGGCTAAAAAGCTGCCCATTATCATCGACAACGGGGTTCGCCGTCTGAACGTCTCTCTGGATACGCTCGATGCGGAAGCCTTCCCTGTACTCGCGCGGGGAGGCGACCTGAAGACGGTGCTTGCAGGTCTTGAAGAAGCCCGTCAGGCAGGACTTAAAATCAAGGTCAATATGGTCCCATTGCGTGGCCAGAACCTTGATCAGATATTGCCGCTGCTCGAATACTGTCTCGAGCGCGGCTTCGAGTTACGGTTTATCGAGCTGATGAGGATGGGGCATCTCGCGCGTGATCCCAACGGCTTCCAGCAGCAGTTCGTACGGTTGGCAGAGCTTTTAGAGATCATCGGTGCGGTCCATCCCTTTGTACAGGCTGATGCGCCTGTAGACGCCACTGCCTTGCGTTATCAGGTAGAGGGTGGGGGCTACTTCGGCGTTATTGCGAATGAAAGCGTACCTTTCTGCCGTAGCTGTTCGCGTCTACGCTTGTCTTCAACAGGTTGGCTGCATGGCTGCTTGTCATCCAGTAATCGCCACTTTGTTGGTGATTTGCTGGACAAGCCCCGTCATCTAGCGCTTCCGGCGCTACAGCGGTTGCTGGTCAAGGCCTTGGGCGATAAGCAGGACGTTGCGTTCTCTGGTGGTGTAACGGTGATGAAGATCATCGGGGGCTAGCATATAGATTGGCCTGGAAACTGCTAGACGCGTGTCAGCGCCGGTTTTTCGTCGCCGGTTCAGGAGAAAGAGATGCGTCGTTTCCTCGCCATTTGTGCGATTGTATTGTTGTCCGGTTGTATGAATGTCAGCGATATGGCTGCTGGTACTACTTATCACCTACGGGATGCTGGGTTTCTTGACTACAGCCATACACAGCGATTGAACAACTTCCGGTTGCAGCCGGACTCTTATATCTATATCGCACAAGGCGCGTTCGTGCCGCCAGGGCATCCATATGCCAGGCCCAATGTCGTAGCGGAACAGGCCTTCAATGGTTTCGTGGAATATTTTCCACGGGTACGTCGTGCCAAAGGGCCCATTGGATTGGACGAAGCCATACTCGAGGCACGTAACCTGGGGGCTCACTATCTGCTGTATACCCGCTTTGCAGCCGCTGATGATGCCATTGGCAACTGGCAGGAGTGGGAAGATCAGGAAGCGTTGGATCGAGTAGGTCGGGACCGCAGTGTGGTTCAGGTCATGCTGATCGAAACGGCAACTTATTATCTGGTGGATACGGCCCGTATTCGCAGCCGGGGCGGTTTCCTGACATTTTACAACGAGAAACCCGAAGACCTGCTAGCGCCTCCGCTTGCGGAGTATGCTCAGCATCTGTTGGGTTTGACGCGATAAGGAGTGTTCATGAGTGAGTCGCATAAGGTTGATGACCTGATCGCCCAGTTACCGAACGGGGAGGGTAAGGCATTGCCGCCGGTTCATTCATGGAATCCCCCCTTCTGCGGCGATATCGACATGCGTATCGCGCGCGATGGCACTTGGTTTTACCAAGGCTCTGCTATAAATCGACCTGCCATGGTCCGGCTGTTTTCAACCATCCTGCGTAAGGATGAGCAAGGCTATGTGTTAGTGACGCCTGTTGAGAAGGTAGGTATTCAGGTTGAGGATGCTCCCTTTGTGGCCATTGATTGTGATGTACAAGGTCAAAGGCAAAATCAGGTTTTGTGCTTTACAACCCAAGTAGGCGATACGGTGGAAGCCAATGCTGATCATCCCCTGCGCGTGGTCATTGATCCTAGTACGCAAGAGCCTTCGCCATACGTGCTTGTAAGGGATCGCCTCGAAGCCTTGATTCATCGCAATGTCTTCTATCGGCTCGTCGAATGTATGTCGCTGGAACATTATGAGGGGGCGATGTGGCAGGGCCTATGGAGTGGCGGGGCGTTTTTCCCGGTGGCTCGGCAGGACTGAAATAAGAAAAGGCTCCCTGGGGAGCCCTTTTTGTTACATGTTAGGGTAGTTGGGGCCGCCAGTGCCTTCTGGCGGTACCCAGGTGATGTTTTGGGAAGGATCCTTGATATCACACGTCTTACAATGCACACAGTTTTGGGCATTGATCTGGAAGCGTTTCTCGCCGTCTTCCTGCGTCACAACTTCGTATACACCAGCGGGGCAATAACGCTGCGCAGGCTCGTCGTAGAGCGGAAGATTGCGGTCGATCGGAATGGACGGGTCCTTGAGCTTCAGGTGAACAGGTTGGTCCTCTTCATGGTTGGTGTTGGAGAGGAACACCGAGGACAGTTTGTCGAAGCTGATCTTGCCGTCAGGCTTGGGATAATCGATCCGTTTGGATTCAGACGCCTTTTTCAGGCAAGCGTAGTCGGGCGTTGTATCGTGCAGCGTAATGGGCAGCTTGCCGCCAAACAGGTTCTGCTCGATAAAGTTGAAGGCGTTGCCCTTTATTGCTCCATATTTATGGATGGCGGCGCCGAAGTTGCGGCTCTTGTAGAGTTCCTCGTATACCCAACTGTTCTTGAACGTATCCAGATAACAGGTCAGCTCATCGGCTTCACGCCCGGCTACCAGGGCTTCGGCAATGGCTTCAGCGGCCAGCATGCCGGTTTTCATCGCCGTGTGGCTGCCCTTGATCTTCGAGAAGTTGAGCGTACCGCCGTCACAACCGATCAATGCACCGCCTGGGAACGTCAGTTTGGGAAGTGAGTTCAGGCCGCCCTTAGTAATGGCGCGAGCGCCATAAGATACACGCTTGCCGCCTTCCAGATATTGCTTGATTACCGGGTGATGCTTGTAGCGCTGAAATTCATCAAAGGGCGAGAGGTAAGGGTTGCTGTAGGACAGATCCACGATCAGGCCCACTACGACCTGGTTGTTTTCCAGGTGATAGAGGAATGAGCCACCCGGGTTATCATCGTCTAGCGGCCAGCCTGCTGTATGCACAACAAGGCCCTGCTCATGCTTGGCAGGGTCGACATCCCAGATTTCCTTGATGCCTATCGCGTAGTGCTGCACATCGGCATGGGCGCCCAGGTTGAAACGCTGGCTCAATTGCTTGCCAATATGCCCACGACTACCTTCGGCGAATAGGGTGTATTTGGCACGTAGTTCCATGCCGGGCGTGTAGTAGCCTTCCTTGGGGTTTCCTTCGCGGTCTACGCCCAGGTCGCCGGTTACGATACCGCGCACAATACCGTTCTCATCAATCAGGGCTTCCTGCGCAGCGAAGCCTGGATAGATTTCTACACCCAGTCCTTCAGCCTGCTGGGCTAGCCAGCGGCACAGGTTCCCTAGGGAAATGATGTAGTTGCCTTGGTTGTGCATGGTCTTGGGGACAAGAAAGTCAGGCAGCTTCCTGGCACGTTCGGCGTCCTTGAGCAGGTAGATATCGTCGCGCTTGACTGGCGTATTCAGCGGGGCATCCAGTTCCTTCCAGTTGGGGAACAGTTCATCGAGTGCGCGCGGCTCGAACACGGCGCCAGAGAGAATATGAGCACCGACCTCGGAGCCTTTCTCTACAACGCAGACGCTGATTTCCTGACCGGTCTCAGCCGCCTTTTGCTTCAATCGGCAGGCAGCGGAAAGGCCTGCCGGGCCGGCGCCGACAATAACAACGTCGAACTCCATAAATTCGCGTTCCACGGACAGTCTCCTCAAGGCATTGATGCTAGTTATATTTTGGCGGCTGTAATAAAGAAAAACATTATATAGGGGTCTTTCCAGAGGTCCAATACAAACGTTTGTTTGAATTTTCTCTCGGACTGGTACATTCTGCTTGTGCTGCCTCCAGAAGCGGCTAGGGTTATGTCGGGTAACTGCCTGTTTGCATTATGGCTTGGTTAAAAAAGCGTTCGGACGGCCTTTGCTAAAGGCAAGTACCCTTTAACTGTGATGCCTTTAGCCTATCGCATTTCCTTCTGGCAGCACGCCGACTTGCCTTGGAGCGTTGACCCTCTCGACTGATGCAGTCAACATACGGCGGTTAATGGTTATTTGTAAGCCGAGAGCCGTTATTTGGTCGATTCGATCGGCTAGGCCTGCCTGGCTACCGTATTTATTCACTACAGAATAATGAGGAACTCATGAAGGTTCTTGTAGCTGTAAAAAGAGTGGTGGACTACAACGTCAAGGTCCGCGTCAAACCCGATAACTCCGGTGTTGACCTGGCCAACGTCAAGATGTCCATGAACCCCTTCTGTGAGATCGCCGTTGAAGAAGCGGTGCGCCTGAAGGAAAAAGGTATCGCTACCGAAATCGTGGCCGTGTCTGTAGGTCCGACTGCTGCACAGGAGCAATTGCGTACTGCGTTGGCTTTGGGAGCGGACCGTGCCGTTCTGGTCGAGACCAATGAAGAGTTGAGCTCGCTGGCGATTGCGAAGCTGCTCAAGGCGGTTGTCGACAAAGAACAACCCCAGCTGGTTATCATGGGCAAGCAGGCTATTGACAGTGATAACAACCAGACGGGTCAGATGTTGGGTGCACTGACCGGCTTTGCCCAGGGAACCTTCGCTTCTAAGGTCGAGCGTGACGGTGACGTATTGAACGTGACCCGCGAAATCGATGGAGGGCTGCAGACCGTTGCTCTGAACCTGCCTGCTATCGTGACCACTGACCTGCGCTTGAACGAGCCGCGTTATGCCTCGCTGCCAAACATCATGAAGGCCAAGAAAAAGCCACTGGATGTCTTAACGCCGGACGCTCTGGGTGTTAGCACGGCTTCGACTGTCAAGACGCTGAAGGTGGAAGCACCGGCTGGCCGTCAGGCAGGTATCAAGGTGAAGTCGGTTGCTGAACTGGTCGAAAAACTCAAGAACGAAGCGAAGGTGATCTGATGGCTATTCTGGTCATTGCCGAACACAGTAATGCTGCGCTCAATGGCGCAACGCTCAATACCGTGGCTGCAGCCAAAGCCATCGGTGGTGATATTCATGTTCTGATCGCCGGTCAGAGCTGCGGTGGTGCGGCTGAAGCTGCTGCCAAAGCCGAGGGCGTTTCCAAGGTGCTGGTTGCCGATAATGCTGCTTACGCCTACCAGTTGCCAGAAAACGTGGCGCCGTTGGTTGTTGAGCTGGTTAAAGGCAATGGGTACACCCACGTACTATCGCCAGCCGGTTCGAACGGCAAGAATTTCATGCCACGTATTGCTGCGCTACTAGACGTGGATCAGATTTCCGAGATCATTTCGGTCGAAAGTCCGGATACCTTCAAGCGGCCCATCTATGCCGGTAATGCGATCGCAACCGTGCAGTCATCCGCTCCGGTAAAAGTTATTACCGTGCGCGCTACTGGTTTTGATCCGGTTGCTGCCGAAGGTGGTTCTGCCGCTATCGAAGCGGTTTCTTCCGTACAGGATGCAGGTATTTCCCGCTTCGTGAACGAAGAATTGGCCACGACAGGTCGCCCGGACTTGGGCGCTGCGAAAGTGGTGGTATCGGGCGGTCGTGGTTTGCAGAACGGTGATAATTTCAAGATTCTGTACTCCCTGGCAGACAAGCTGGGTGCTGCCGTAGGCGCTTCTCGCGCAGCAGTGGACGCAGGCTTCGTACCCAATGACATGCAGGTTGGTCAAACGGGCAAGATCGTTGCGCCGCAGTTGTACATTGCGGTAGGCATCTCCGGTGCGATTCAACACCTGGCCGGTATGAAAGACTCGAAAGTCATTGTGGCCATCAACAAGGATGAAGAGGCGCCAATCTTCCAGGTGGCTGATTATGGACTGGTAGGTGACCTGTTCGAGTTAATCCCTGAGCTTGAAAAGTCGATATAAGCAATAGCCTCTTAAAAACCCGCTCGATCGAGCGGGTTTTTTATTGGGTAGATTTTTGTTGACGGACAAATGCCTTTCAACATGACAAAATTCTGGTTTTAGGCAGCGTCATAGAGCTGTCGCCTGACTCTGCAGGAAACCAGATAGTGAAAAAATCTTATTGTTGGGCAGCTTCTGTTTTGGCCCTGTTGCTTGCCGGGTGCGCCAACGATCCCGCACCATCCGAGCAAATGAAACTGACCACCCAGGCATTCGACCAAGCCCATGACATTGGGGCGGATGACTCCATTCCTGAATACAGTCTCGCCAACGACAAGCTTGAACGGGCCCGAAAAGCCATGCGGGTTGAAGATTACAAAAAAGCCCGTGTACTGGCGGAACAGGCTGAACTCGACGCTCGCCTGGCCGAGGCCAAGGTGCTCAATAACAAGAGCCAGACACATGTGGATGAACTCAACAAGCAGATTGCCCGATTACAAAAGCGTTTGGAGAGCACGCCATGATGCGTTCGGTACTGTCGGTGGCTGGACTCGCGCTGGCGTTTTCAATGATCACGGGATGTGCGAGCAGCAGCACTACCCAGCAGGCATTACAGGACGCCAAATCCAGGTATGCCACGGTCAAGACTGATTCCGACGTGCTGCGTAGCGCACCCAAGGATGTAAAGAGAGCTGAGGAAACCCTGGTCAAGGCGGAGCAGCTGGCTGGTTATTGGGGGAGCAGCAAAGATGTACGCCACTTTGCCTACCTGAGCCAACGCTACAGCGATATCGCCCGAGAGCATGCAAGCCTTCGCTTGAGCCAGGACAAGGCGACCCAGTTACAACTGCAGATCGAACGCCTGCAATTGCAGTTGCGGGAAAAAGAACTCCGTTCTGCACGAGAGCGTAACGTATGGCTTACCGATCAGCTGTTTAACCTGGGTACGACTCAGACAGAGCGCGGTCTCGTCATGACGCTGGGCGATGTGTTGTTTGCTCCGGGGCGATCACAACTCAATCCAACGGCTAATGAAACGGTTCTCAAGCTTGCCCAGTTTCTTCAAATCAACCCCAAGCGGGAGATCCGAATCGAAGGCTACACGGATAACTCCGGTGATGAGGATCGCAATCTTTCCCTCTCCAAACAGCGTGCCCATGCCATCGCCAGGGCCTTGAGTGCATTAGGTGTAGAGGCAGGCCGCCTTCAGGTCATTGGATATGGCGAGGATTATCCGGTGACATCCAACGGGACGGCCGAGGGCCGCGCCAAAAATCGCCGAGTCGAAGTGGTGTTTTCTGACGAAAACGGTAATTTCATACCGGCACGTTGAGCGTAAACGGCAGGTTTAAACGGCCTGCCTGTCGCGCTCATGCTTAAAAGCGGCATCCCTTGTTTCATTGCCGACTGATTATCCGTTAGCACTGGCTGTATTGTCCTAAATTTACCAAGCTGTACCGGTGCAATCTGGTAAGACGATGCTACTGTTTCGGTTCAGTGACCAAGGGAATGCGTGCCATGACGAATCTGTTGCTCTATCAACGTATCGCTCATCAGTTGGCTGAAGATATTCGCCGGGGTGTCTACCAACCGGGCGAGCGCGTTCCCTCTGTTCGCAAGATGAGTCAGCAGCTGGGCGTCAGTCACGCAAGTGTTTTGCAAGCTTATGCCACACTGGAAGACCAAGGGCTTATCCGGGCTCGTCCCCAGTCAGGGTTTTACGTACACCAGACGCCTGCCTTGACAGCGCCTACACCTGAAATCGGCAGGGTGGAGCGGCCGACCCTGGTCACTCGCGGTGACATTATCAATCAAGTGCTTCTGGAGTCCCGACGAGATGACGTGGTTCCTTTCGGGGCTGCCATTCCTAATGTGGATTTTCTACCTATCCGGGCCCTGCATCAGCAGATCAGCAAGGTGACGCGCTTTCACAGTCAGCGTGCGTTCAGCTATATGTACAGCCCGGGTTACGAGCCCTTGCGCCGCCAGGTTGCGATCCGTATGCGGGATGCCGGGGTCTCGGTAGCGCCTTCTGAGGTTGTTATTACCCATGGCTGTGTGGACGCCTTGCAGATGTCCCTGCGTGTGCTGACCAAACCGGGTGATTTGATCGCTACCGAATCGCCTACCTATTACGGCTTGCTGCAATTGGCTGATGTGCTAGGTCTCAAGGTGGTCGAGATTCCCTGTGATCCACAGACCGGCCTAAGCGTAGAGGCATTGCAGCTGGCCGCGCGGCAGTGGCCTGTAAAGGCGCTGGTCATGACCTCCCGGCTGAGCAATCCCCTGGGCAGTACAATGCCTGAGGCGCGTCAAAAGCAGCTGCTAAGGCTTGCCAATGAGCGAGACTTCATGATCATTGAGGACGATATCTACGGTGAGTTGTTCTATGAGGTCGGTGCGACGAAGGCGTTGAAAGCCCATGATCGGAACGGCAGGGTTGTCTATTGTTCAAGTTTTTCCAAGACGATCTCACCTGGTGTGCGTATCGGTTGGGTCATTGCCAATCAATACCAGTCGGACATTCAGCGCTTACAGACCTTTACCACCCACTCTGCCTGTAGTCTAACGCAAATGGGTGTAGCGGCTTATCTTGAAAATGGCGGGTATGACCGTCATCTACGCTCCATCAGGCAGGAATACCGCAAGAATATGACGGCTTGGCAGCTGGCCGTTCAACAGTACTTTCCAGAGGGAACCCAAATGAGCCGACCTATCGGCGGCTTCATTCTCTGGGTGAGCCTTCCAGCCAGGGTCAATACGAAGGATCTCCACCTCCGGGCGTTGCAGGAGGGCATTAGCATTGCGCCAGGCATCATTTTCAGCAATACGGATCAATTCAATAATTGTATTCGGCTCAATTGCGGGATGGCGTGGAATCGACAAACCGAGCGCGCTTTGATGACGATTGGAATACTGGCCAATCAGCTCTGTCAAGAGGCTCAGGTAGCTGCTTAACGGTGTGAACTCGTTCGCCATTTTGTGAGTCTGTTTACATTAGGCGTGAAGAGGTAAAAGTGTCGATGGGCTCGACCGAGGCCGCAAGCTGGCTGCCGATGATTGGAGTGCTAGGCAATGTACCGCTGGTGCTTGTTTGGCTGACAGGGCTGCTGGTGGCTTGCCTGAAATGGCGAACGCACCGCAAGGCGAGCCTGTTATGCCTGTTGAGTATGGTCATCCTGCTTGTCTGGCTTGCAGCCTATAGCGCGCTTACGCTGGCATTGCCGGTTTTACTGCCGCTCTGGCAGATCCCACTGGCGCCAGGGTGGGCGTATGCGTTACTCAACGCCGTCGGCAACCTGGTAACCGCAGTGTGCTATGCGCTATTGCTGTGGGCCATCTTCACAGGAAGGAGTTCACGACGTTCTGCCTGAGGCTTTCTTATGAGGACTCTACGTTGGATGGTGAGTGGTCATAAGCCGTGCTGGCTGGCGCTGGTATTGATACTCGGTGGGTGTGATAAGCCGGAAAAGGAACCGCCCAAAAAACCAGCCGAACCGCAGGCGGCCTCTGTAGAGCAGACCGCGCCAAAACCAGTATCGCCAGCAGCTTCCCATGCCAAGCCAGTACCGGACACTTCGGCCCGGCAGGAACCCATCCTAACCTCCCGTGTCCCTGAAAGCTTTGATGAGGAGCCTGTGCCGGCTCCTCAGCCGGACAAAAAGCCTGAGCTGGTTATTGAAAAACCAAAGCCCAAACCGGTGCCCAAGACTGTAAAACAGAAGCTTCCCGAACCGGAGGAGCCACTCAAGGTTGACCTGAGTATCCCCAAAGAACTCATCGAGAGCGCAGTGCCTGTTACAGCAGAGCAAAAGGAGCCGACGGGCATGCTTCCTCCGCTGTTCGACAAGCATGAGGAGAA
This sequence comes from Pseudomonas sp. MAG002Y, assembly GCF_019400845.1. Lineage (NCBI taxonomy): Bacteria > Pseudomonadati > Pseudomonadota > Gammaproteobacteria > Pseudomonadales > Pseudomonadaceae > Pseudomonas > Pseudomonas sp. MAG002Y. Next base: position 115,924 of record NZ_WOEJ01000013.1, read on the forward strand.
TGATCGATTCAACCTGAGCGGTCGAATACTAAATCGCGAACGCTCAGATGATTTCGAAGGTGCTGAGTTGCAGTTTGAGTTCAGGCGCTAAGTCACAACTTAGGATACCTAGCGATTCCGGGCATCCTTGGCGTCCATTTCCGCGTTTCGCTGACGGATCCGCTGACGCTGCTCATCGGTGAGCTCTACCTTGTTGGCCGAGCTGCGAAGCATCAACAGGCTACCTACAATCGAGCCCACCGCAATAATCAAGAAAAGCCAGGCATACCAGGGCATGGTGCAGTCCTCCGTGCAAATGAAACAGTCTATGCTGCTTAGACTCGTCTAGGCAGTAGGAGTGCTTTTAAGCAAGGGTAAAACGCTATCGTCTTTCAAGTTGACCCCGGTCAGTTTTAGCTTTAAGGCCTGCTTGATCAGGTAGTCGAGTTTATGAACCGCCAAGCGGTACGGTAGCCCCTCGGGCCGTACATTGGAAATACAGTTACGCTCGCTATCCATACGTCCGCGGCGGGGCTGGTAGGTAACGTATAATCCGAGGCTGTCAGGTGATGTAAGACCAGGTCGCTCTCCGATCATCACGATTACGAGCTGGGCATTGAGCCGCTCTCCAATCTCGTCACCCAAGGCCACACGGGCTTGCTCGGCAATGACCACGGGTATTTGGGACCAGTCGGTATCGAAACGCTCCTTTAGTAGCTCAAGTATGGGAACTGCATGGCTACTGGCCGCAAAGGACGACAGCCCGTCGGCAATGACGATAGCGATATCCGGAGCAGGCGCTTCAGCCATTAACTGCTCACGGCTGGCGATATCCAGCATTCGGCCATGATCCGGGCGTAATAGATACTGCTGCCGATCCGCAGCCTGGCTGTGTACATGAATCGTACGAAAACCTTTTGACTGGAGTTGCTCGCTCAGCATATGGACATCCAGCGGATGGTGTACGGCATCTCTTGCCTGCGCATGAGCCAGGCCGAATCGGAGTACTTCCGCCGTAGGAAGGCTTGAGCCAACACGGCCCAATGCTATACGTGCCGACGTATGGGTGCGCAGTTCGTCCCAGGGGTTTGTCTGGACCAGCGTAGGTTTGGCGGTTGTCATCATGCGGCTCCCGGCAGGTGGGGCAGGGCACGTAGCAGCTGGTGCTCGCGGTTGATGTCTCGTAGCTGTCCGGAGGGCTCTGTAATGGACATGCGGGTCAGCCAGGCTTCAAATTCGGGGGCACGCCTTAAATCCAGTACGCTGCGCAGATAAAGTCCATCATGAAAGGAAGTGCTCTGGTAGTTGAGCATGATGTCGTCAGCGCCTGGAATACCCATGATGTAGGTCAACCCGGCGACGCCCAAAAGCGTCATGAGTGTGTCCATGTCATCCTGATCCGCTTCGGCATGGTTGGTGTAGCACACGTCGCAGCCCATCGGGACGCCCAGCAGCTTGGCGCAGAAATGGTCTTCAAGGCCGGCCCGGATGATCTGCTTTCCATCGTAAAGGTACTCGGGACCGATAAAGCCAACCACCGTATTGGTCAGCAGCGGTTTGAACGTCCGCGCGACCGCGTAAGCACGTGCTTCGCAGGTCTGCTGGTCAACACCATGGTGTGCGCTGGCAGAGAGGGCACTGCCTTGACCTGTCTCGAAATACATGACGTTATCGCCCAGCGTGCCCCGCTTGAGTGAACGGGCTGCATCATGCGCTTCCTGTAACAGGCTCAGCGTTACACCAAAGCTATCGTTGGCCTTTTGCGTGCCGGCAATGGATTGAAAGACTAGATCAACCGGGGCGCCTTTTTCGATCGCCTTGATTTGGGTGGTGACGTGGGTCAGTACACACGTCTGCATGGGAATATCAAAGTGCTGACGCAGCTCATCCATCATCTCCCACAGCGGCGTCAACGTTGAAAGCGAGTCACTGGCCGGATTGATACCGACAACGGCATCGCCTGCACCGTAGAGCAAGCCATCCAGCATGCTGGCCGCAATGCCTTGCAAATCGTCAGTAGGGTGATTGGGCTGCAGGCGCACCGAAAGATGGCCGGGTAAGCCTATCGTATTGCGGAAGCGGGTTATGACCTGGCATTTTTTGGCTACCAGGATCAGATCCTGATTGCGCATCAGTTTACTGACAGCGGCGGCCATTTCAGGTGTGATGCCTGGCGAGACCGCTGTCAGGGTTTTGCTGTCCGTACTGTCGAGCAGGAGCCAATCACGAAAATCGCCTACGGTGAGATGACTGATAGGGGCAAATGCAAACGCGTCGTGACTGTCGATGATCAGGCGTGTTACGTCGTCCTGCTCGTAGGGAATCAAGGCCTCCTCAAGAAAGCGTTTGAGCGGGACATCCGCCAACGCGATCTTGGCAGCCATACGCTCCTCTGCCGAGCCGGCCGCAAGCCCGGCCAGTTCGTCACCCGAGCGCGCCGGACTGGCCTTGGCCAGAAGTGTCTTGAGGTCTTCGAAGCGATAGGCCTGATGGCCGATGATGGTCTGGTAGATCATACACACTCCGGTTCTGTGACTGTCTCAGAGGGCCATCCCGAGGACACGTGCTATCAGGCTCATATGGCGTTGACCTTCAGCAGGCTATCCGTGGGCGCCTGGGCACGCTGGCGTGCGGTAAAAAGAAAGTAGACGAAGCCGACGCCCATGAAGGTTAGAAAGACGAGGCCTATGACTGGGTTGAACCATGCCATGGCGACCAGGCAGACCAGTGCAATGGCCAATGCCAACGCGGGTACGAAAGGGTAGCCAGGCGCACGGTAACTGCGCGGCAGGTTAGGTTCGGTGCGGCGCAGCCTGAACAGGCTCAGCATACTCATGATGTACATGACGATGGCACCAAATACCGACATGGTAATCATGGCGGCAGTTAACGACATGCCTTGGAGATTGATGAGCCCGTCGCTGTAGATAGCCGCAACGCCCACGACCCCACCTGCAATGATGGCGCGATGGGGCGTCTGGAAGCGTGACAGTTTGGCGAGCCCGACGGGCAGGTAGCCTGCTCGCGCCAAGGCAAAGAACTGGCGGGAGTATCCCAGAATGATTCCGTGGAAGCTGGCTACCAGACCAAACAGGCCGATCCATACGAGCATGTGTAGCCAACCGGAATTTTCGCCTACCACCGTCTTCATGGCCTGCGGTAAGGGATCATTGATGTTGGAAAGCGTACGCCAGTCTCCCACGCCACCTGCGAAAAGCATGACGCCAATGGCCAGTACCACCAGTGTCAGAATGCCCGTCGTGTAGGCTTTGGGAATGGTGCGCTTGGGATCCTTGGCTTCTTCGGCCGCCATTGCAGCGCCTTCGATGGCAAGAAAGAACCAGATTGCGAAAGGGATGGCAGCAAAAATGCCAGTAATGGCGGGCATACCGAAGGTATCCGAGCCTGCCCAGCCATTAAGAGCAAAATTGCTGAAGCTGAAACCGGGTGCTACTACGCCCATGAAGACCAGCAGCTCCAGAACGGCCAGTACGGTCACGACCAGCTCAAAGGTGGCTGCCAGCTTTACGCCCAGAATATTGAGTGTCATGAATGTGATGTAGGCGCCTACGGCTGCAAGTTTGGGATCAAGCGCAGGGTACTGAACATTCAGATAAGCGCCGATGGCCATGGCGATGGCAGGCGGTGCAAAGACAAATTCGATTAGCGTGGCAAGGCCGGCAATCAGACCGCCTTTCTCGCCAAAGGCACGGCTGCTGTAGGCAAAAGGGCCTCCTGCATGGGGAATGGCTGTGGTGAGCTCGGTAAAGCTGAAAATAAATGCGGTATACATGGCGGCGATAATAAGCGCCGTTACCAGAAAGCCGAGCGTTCCGGCTACGCCCCAGCCGTAACTCCAGCCGAAATACTCCCCCGAAATGACCAGGCCTACAGCGATACCCCAGAGATGCAAGGTGCCCAAGGCGGGTTTTAATTGTGTAGTCATCTTGTCTTCTCACCGAGTGGGTTCACGGGTAACCATTGCAGCGAGCATGCCAGCCTGTTATTGGCTTTTTGGCGGCTTTCTAACACCATAGCTGCCCAAACGTAGGGCGCCAGCCAAAAAGTGACTCTTTGTTTTGGTGCATGGGTGTAGCAGACAAGCAATCCTTTTGCCGGGAAATGGCTTTCTGCGACAATAGGGCTTCCCTGGATTCATATGTGAGAGTGCCATGCCTGCTTGCCAGACACCGATTATTGTCGCCCTGGATTTTCCTACTGCCGAGGGTGCCCTGGCGTTGGCGGATCAGCTCGATCCGGCGCAGTGCCGCGTCAAAGTGGGCAAAGAGCTGTTTACTTCCCACGGCAGACCTGTCATCGAAGCGCTGCATGCCAAGGGCTTCGAGGTCTTTCTGGATCTCAAATTTCATGACATTCCCAATACCACAGCCATGGCCGTCAAGGCTGCTGCCGAGCAGGGCGTCTGGATGGTGAACGTCCATTGCTCGGGCGGTTTGCGTATGATGACAGCCTGCCGGGAGACGCTCGACACCCTTTCCGGCCCCAAGCCACTGCTTATTGGCGTGACAGTGCTGACCAGCATGGAGCGCGAAGACCTGGCAGGTATCGGTCTGGACATCGACCCCAAGGAGCAGGTCCTGCGTCTGGCCGGATTGGCTGAGCGCGCTGGTATGGACGGGCTGGTATGTTCGGCTCAGGAAGCCTCTTCGCTCAAGGCCGCTCACCCCAGCCTGCAGCTGGTCACTCCAGGTATTCGCCCGGCAGGCAGTTCGCTGGATGACCAACGTCGTATTCTTACGCCGCGTGAGGCGCTGGACGCCGGATCCGATTATCTGGTGATCGGCCGCCCCATCAGCCGCGCCAGTGATCCCGCGGCGGCATTGACGGCTATCCTGGCTGATCTACGCTGAAATTAGGAGATGTTCGCATGGCTCGCTCTAGCATGAGCGTTGCCTGCGAGCGTCACAAAAGATTTCAGGCCCTGTTCTTCGCTTGTACGGTTCAAGTAGCATCGGGCTGTTCAAAAGGAGAACGTAATGCACGCGCAACTGGAAACCTGTCTCCAAGCAGTCGACAGGGTCCTGCTCGGCAAGGACAAGCAAGTCCGCCTGGCCATGACCTGCCTGCTCGCCAAAGGTCACTTGCTGATTGAAGACTTGCCCGGTATGGGCAAGACCACGCTGAGCCATGCCCTGGCCAAGGTACTCGGCCTTTCGTTTCAACGTATCCAGTTCACCTCCGATCTGTTGCCTGGCGATATTTTGGGTACCTCTGTCTTTGACAAGGACACTGGGCAGTTCGTCTTTCACCAAGGCCCGGTTTTTACCGAGTTGCTATTGGCCGACGAAATAAACCGGGCAACGCCAAAAAGCCAGAGTGCACTACTGGAGGCGATGGAGGAGGGGCAGGTCACTATTGAGGGTGCGACTCGCCCACTACCGGAGCCGTTCTTTGTCATCGCGACCCAGAACCCTGTTTCTCAGGGGGGAACGTTTGCATTGCCCGAGTCTCAGCTGGATCGCTTTTTGATGCGGCTTTCGCTGGGCTATCCAGGCCGCGCAGCCGAGCGAGCATTGCTGTTGGGTGGATCGGGTAGAGACCAGCTTCCCAGGCTGGAGCCCCTGCTGGATCATCGGCAGCTGGCTGCTATCCAGAACGAAGTGCCCAATATCCATGCCAGCGATGCGGTGGTGGACTATGTGCTGCGTTTGGTCGAAGCAACCCGTACGCAATCTAACTTTGCCCTTGGTCTCTCACCAAGAGGCAGTCTGGCGCTGCTGGGTGCCGCCCGCGCCTGGGCGCTGTTGGACGGTCGTGACTATGTAATTCCTGAGGATGTTCAGGTTGTCTTGCCTGCCGTAGCCGGACATCGTCTGCGGGATCAGGCTGATCCTGCCGGTCGTGGGGGCGGGGCGCTGGTCCAATGGCTGCTCCGTGAAGTCCCGGCACTCTGACGCTTATGAAAGCAGGTTCTTTCCGTCGTCAGTGGAGCGCCTGGCTCGATCGACGCATACCCGCTGCGCCATCCATGGTATTGCACCAGAAGCGCATTTTTATCCTTCCCACCCGCCAGGGCACAGCGTTTGGCGTTGCGTTGATTTTGATGCTGCTTGCAGCCATCAACTACCAGAACAGCTTGGCGTACGGCCTGACGTTTCTGCTGTTTTCGGTTGGGATCGTCACCATCCTGCATACCTATCGAAATCTAGCGGGACTGCGGTTGACGGCAGCTGGGTCAGCGCCAGCGTTCGTCGACGAGCCCGTGCGGTTTCGGGTGCGTCTGGACGATGAAGGGCGCGCCCATCAGGCCATTGCAATCGGGTGGGGTAAGGACACGCTTCAATACACCGATGTCGAGGCAGGTAGCGCCAGTGAGTTGGACCTCTTCCTGACACCCGTGAGGCGGGGATGGTTGAGGCCCGGCAGGCTGCGGGTAGAAAGCCGATTTCCGCTGGGGCTGATGGTGGCATGGAGCTGGCTTGATCTGGAGCAGAAAGCCTTGATCTACCCAAAACCGATACCGGGTGATTTGCTGTTGCCGGCGGGTCTTGACGCAGACGCTGACGAAGGTGCCCGCACTCAAGGGCAGGGTGCTGATGATTTTCTGGGGCTCAGACCTTATCAGCCCGGGGACTCACGTCGCCGGCTGGACTGGAAAGCGTACTCGCGTGGACAGGGCCTATTGGTCCGGGATTTCGCCATGCTGACAGGCAGTGATTTATGGCTCGACTTTTCTGTATTGGACGGAGATGTCGAAGCACGACTATCCCAACTGTGCCACTGGGTTCTGGTTTGCTCCGCCAAGCAGCAACGGTTTGGGCTGCGCTTACCAGGAACCGTGCTGGGCCCTGATACCGGTGAGGCGCATCAGTCGGCATCGCTCAAGGCACTGGCTCTGTTCGGACAGCCCTCATGACAGCCGTTCAACCTATCCCCCGTATCGCGCTAACCTGGTTGCTGGTTGCCCAGGCATTAGTCATTGCGCCCCACTTGTTCCATCTGCCGTTCTGGATCGTCGGGCTGTGGCTGGGGTGCGCGTTCTGGCGTGTTCAGCAGTTCAGGATGAGGGCTCGGGCGCCTACCCGGATTGAAAAAGCCGGCTTGCTGATTGTAGCTGCCGCTAGTGTCTGGTTCGCCCAGGGTACGGTGATCGGGCTGGACGGCGGAACCGCGCTGCTCATCTCAATGTTTGTGCTTAAACTGGTCGAAATGAACACAAGGCGGGATGCCTTGGTAGTGATCTTTCTGGGCTTTTTTGCGGTTGTCATTGCTTACCTGTTTGATGACAGCTTTCTTGCCGCCTTGTATAGCCTGTTGCCCATCTCTACGCTGCTGGCGGCGCTCATTGGCCTCCAACAGAGCGGCATGGCGCATCGGCCATGGCCTACCTACAGGTTGGCCGGAAGCCTGGTGCTTCAGGCACTGCCACTCATGCTCGTGTTGTTTCTCTTTTTTCCACGCATGGGACCGTTGTGGTCAATGCCACAATCGGGTGACAAGGCCGTAACGGGGCTTTCGGACAATATCGCTCCCGGCGAGATTGCCGAACTTTCCCAATCTGCCGAGCGGGCATTTCGAGTCAGCTTCGAAGGGACGCCTCCGCTACGCAATACGCTTTACTGGAGAGCAGTAACTTTCGAGCGCTTCGATGGCCAGCGCTGGTCGGTCAGCCAGGAAACTGCCTACAGCACCGTCCCACAATGGCAACCGGCTGGCGTTGCTATTCACTACACGGTAGTTATGGAGCCAAGCCAGAAGCCTTGGCTGTTTGCGCTAGACGTGCCGCAAACCAATCAGAGTGACGTCAGGCTGGTCGGAGATTTCCACCTGCAACGCCGAAGACCCGTTGATACACCTTTGATGTACGAAGCGACATCATGGCCGCAGGTGATACGCGAGGAGGCTATAAATCCGGCCAACTCACGGCGCGCACTACAACTACCTACCAACAACGACCTGCAAGCGCGTGCCTGGATTAAAGATCTGCAGCAGCGCTATCCCGAGCCTCAGGCATTGGCAGAGGCGATACTGCGCTATTTTCGTGAGGAGCCTTTTATTTACACCCTCAAACCGCCAGTCGGGGGGACGAATGCTATCGATGCCTTTCTCTTTGAGCATCGTCGTGGCTTTTGCGCCCATTATGCTGGTGCGATGACATTTCTCCTGCGTGTCGCCGGTATCCCTGCACGTATGGTGGCGGGTTATCAGGGAGGAGAATACAACCAGGCAGGTAATTACTTGACGGTCCATCAATTTGATGCACACGCCTGGGTAGAGTACTGGGTTTCCGGAAAAGGCTGGGTAAGCGCCGACCCTACGGCCCAAGTCGCGCCCGAGCGGGTAGAGCGTGGCCTTGAGGATGCGTTGTCAAGTGCACGAGGTGAAGGTGCTTTTCTAGAGTCGTCACCCTTCTCACCGATGCGCTATCGACAACTCGCCTGGCTTAACGAAGCCCGGATGGCGTGGGACAGGCTCAACTATGGCTGGCAGCGCTGGGTTCTAAATTATCAGGCTGAGACGCAAGGCGACCTGCTGCGGAATTGGTTTGGCAAGGTCGATAGTGCCACGTTTGTTGCGACGCTTGTTGGCGGTGGGGGATTGTTGATGGGGCTATTGGCGGTATGGCTGCTCAAACCCTGGAAACAGGCAACTGACCCACAAACACGGCTATTCAATCAGTTCGAGCGAGTGGTAAGGCGCTACGGACTGACTCGTGAGAAAGCTGAAACCGTCCGTCATTTCATGCAGCGTACTATTCAACGACTCCCTCACCAGCAAGGCGAAATTGAAGCGTTCTGCCTGACCTTCGAACGCCAGCGCTACAGCCGCGAAACTGTGGATGAACATCTTCTTAAAGCGCAGCTAAAGGCTTTGAAAAACGCTCTAAGAACATCAAAAAGCACTGATCAGGCCTAGAGAGAGCGCTCGATCAGCTGACGAAAAGCGAGTGGGACTTCTTGCTCGGCTCGTGAAACTGGATCGCCATTGCCGCTACGATACCTACGACGCCCACTGCAACACTGGTAAGACTATGGCACAGCAGGCCGCTGGTAACAGTCAGCGCAGACAGGCTGACAAGCGGGACCGACAGCATCAGTGCCGTATCGCGTGAGGAGGCCCGATTCATCATATGGCGCATGATTGCACTCCTGTTAATTGATACACTTACTGTAAGGGCTTTGATAATGTGGTCGCGAATCGTTCCTCACTATCAAAGCCATAGATTGCTTGTGCTTAAAGCTTGAGCTGTTGGATGGCCCTGTTCAGGTCGCCCGCCAATGCGGCCAGCTCCTGACTGGTTGCCGATGCATCGGATGTCTGCCGTACAGTATGCTCGGTAACGTCTCGTATACCGACCACTGAGCGGCTCATTTCCTCTGCTACGTGAGACTGCTGCTCGGCGGCAACCGCAATCTGCGTGTTGCTGTCGCGCATCTGCGCCACGGCTCCAGCAATCGCCGCCAAGGCCTGTCCGGCTTCGGCAGCTTCTTCAACACATCCATCTGCTTTGATCGAACTTTCGTTCATGAATTCAACCGCATCGCGCGTTCCTGCCTGAAGCGTTGCAATCATCTGAGTGATTTCGTTGGTTGAATCCTGTACACGCTGTGCCAGATTACGGACCTCGTCAGCCACGACGGCAAACCCGCGGCCCATTTCGCCCGCGCGAGCCGCTTCAATGGCAGCATTGAGTGCCAGCAGGTTGGTCTGTTCGGCAATACCATGAATGACACTGACGACGCTGCTGATTTTCTGGCTGTTGTCAGCCAGATGCTGGATCATTTCGGCCGTCTGCTGAACGCCTTGGGAAAGTCCGGAGATCGACTGGCTGACGCGCTCGACTACGGCCTGTCCGGCACCGGCTAAACGATCGGCTTCCTTGGATTGATCCCGAGTGTCGGCGGTGTGCTGGGCGATGTGATGGACCGTTGCAGACATCTCATTGATGGCTGTTGCCGTCTGGTCCGTTTCGCTCTGCTGATTCAACATGCCGCGCTGTACTTCCCGCATCGTACTGGCCAGACGTGCTGCGCCCTCATCCAGTCGAGTGGCGGTCTCGGTCACCGTCATGACAATACGTTGATAGCCCCCCTGCATTGCATTGAACGCGTTGGCCATCTGGCCGACTTCGTCACGGCTGTTGAGCGGTACTCGTGCCGACAGGTCACCACTGCGCTCTACGTGCAGCATGACATCCTTGAGTGTATGCAGGTTGGTCAGAATGAAACGGATCAGAAGCTGAGAGGCGCACAGTAGTACCAGCATTAGCACGAAAACGGCCACACCGTATTCGAAGGCGCGATGCATGAAGACCTCGCCAAAGCTCACCCGCTCAACGGTTATGGCAAACGGCTGACCATCGGAGGTCTGGGCAACCCAGGCTCCTGCCAGCGCTTCGCTGCGCTCCAGTTCCACCCAGTCCCGCTTTCCACTCAGCGAGACTGCATCGACTCCAAGACGCGCTAGCGCAGCGGTATCGTTGAGTTTCACCGCTGTGTCTGTAACCGGGAATTGAGCAGCCGCTAACGTCGATAGATGGCTGGCTTCCAGTCTGGCAGCGTTCTGACCGGCATCAAGGCGGGCATTCTGCTCAAGATGCATGGCAAACAAGACCAGTAACAACGTCGTAAAGAAAGCAACGGCATTGACGGCCCAGAATTTGTACTTCAGGGAAATGTCTCGAATCCAACCACTCATGGAATGTTGTGTCCGTAACGGGAGTTTTTCCAGCATCGAGCCGGAACAAAATGTCGAAGCGGTCTACAGAGGCGACCGCTTCTTTCCGTTCAGGTTAACGGCACAATAAAGAGCAGCTTTAGGCCGGATCTTCAAAACTCGCTTCAATCACCGGCAGGTTGAAAAACTGCCGGGCTGTGACTGTGGTATGTGCGGCGAGGGCCTGAGGCGACTCGTGACGATGACGAGCCACTTCATGCAGTACTTCAGTCAGGAATGCTGGTTCGTTATGCCCACTCTTGGGTTTGGGGCGTAGCGTGCGCGGTAGCAGATAAGGCGCGTCGCTTTCCAGCATCAGGCGGCCCATGGGAATGTCATTCATCAGCGGATGAAGGTGTGTACCGCGACGCTCGTCACAAATCCAGCCGGTAATACCGATGTGCAGGTCCAGATCCAAGTATTGATAGAGGGCCTGTTTTTCGCCGGTAAAGCAGTGCACGACAGCCGCGGGAAGCTTGTCGCGAAAATCGCGTATAATGGCCAGCAGACGTTCGCTGGCGTCTCGTTCATGCAGGAAGACCGGAAGTTGTAGTTCAACGGCTATGGCCAGTTGTTCTTCAAGCGCTTTCTCTTGCACGGAGCGGGGAGCAATGTCGCGGTTGAAGTCCAGTCCGCATTCGCCAAGAGCACGTACTTTCTGCTCTTTTGCCAGCGCCTTGAGGCTGTTACCTGTCGTGGCGGTCCAGCTTGCTGCTTCGTGTGGATGAATGCCGGCTGTTGTAAACAGCGTGTTCGAGTCATCCAGCGTGCGGCAAAGTTCGAGCGCAGCCTCGCTTTCAGCAAGGCTTGTGCCGGTCAGTACCATTTGAACGACACCCGCTGTGCGCGCTCGCTCAATAACGGCTTCGGCTTCTCGCGCCAGGCTGGGATGAGTCAGATTGACGCCGATGTCGATCAGTTGCATGAGAAATACCTAATAAACGGTGGCCAGCTGAGTATCAGTCTGTCCATTTAATAAAAAAGTCGATCATGAACAGGATTATGTCGGTGTTCATGGGTAGTTCGGCTTCCATTGCCTCCTGGAAAGGGAGGGCGTCGTTGCGCCTTGTCTTGCGCTTGGCCAACCATGGAGAACCGGATGGCGCGTCATCTTATTGTTGTGTGTTGTCTGCTGTTGTTGTCACCTTTTCCTGCCCAGGCACGGGTCGGAAGTACAGAGCACTGGAAGCAGGAGAAGACCGTACGTGACCTGTCTGCGATTCGAACTGCAGGCGTGCTGCGTGTCCTGGTCAATCAGAACCGTAACAGCTCCGGCGAACTGGACGGCAAGCCCATCGGCATAGAGTACCGTCGTCTTGCTGCCTTCGAGCAGTATCTCAACGCCAAGGGCAAAAAGGCTCAGCCGCTCAAGGTTGTTTTCATCCCAAAGCCTAAAGAGGAATTACTGGCTGCGCTAGAGCGGGGTGAGGGTGATATTGCTGCTCCGGGTGAGCTGTTTTCGGGGCCTATCGGGACCAAGATCGTACGCAGCCATCCACTGATGACCAATACGCCACTTGTAGTCGTCAGCCGATCAGGGCAGCGTCGCTATACTCGTCTAGATCAGCTGTCTGGTCGCCAGCTCACTCTGCCAGCCGGTAGCGCAGCCGAACCCGCGTTGCGCGAGCTGAATGCGCAACTTGCTAAGCGTAAGCTCAAGCCCATCGAGCTTGAGCGGGTTGACTCCAGCCTGGGTGTTGAGGATGTGCTGGAAATGGTTTCCGCTGGAATCTTCTCCCTTACGGTCGTTGAACAGCCTATTGCAGACCGCTGGGCCAAGGTCTTGCCCAAGCTTCATGTAGAGCGGCGGCTAGTAGTGGCCAAGCAGCAGGATATGACTTGGTTTGTCCGGCGCGATACCCCTGAACTGCGTAAAGCGGTGAATGGCTTTCTTGCTGGACATCGTATGCCGACCGGCAGCGATGTGGCGTTTCAAAAGGCCTACAAAGGCAGTTCCAAGGTCCGGAATCCGTTAGGTACAGACGATCACCAGCGGCTTACCGAAGTTCGTCCGGTCCTGAAGCGATACGCGAACACTTACAATCTGGATTGGCTAACCCTGGCGGCTATGGCTTACAAGGAATCAGGTCTGGATGGCGCTGCCAAAGGTAGCGGTGGCGCAACAGGGCTGATGCAAATTACACCATCGGCGGCCCGAAGCGTTGGGGTCAAGAATATTCGCACGGTTGACGGCAATGTGCAGGCTGCTGCTCGCTATATGGCAAAGCTGCGCCGCCAATTCTTTTCAAGCCGCACGCTGGATGAGCGTGAGCGTCGGGCTTTTGTTCTCGCAGCTTACAACCTGGGACCAGAGCGGGTTCAGCGGCTGCGGACCGAAGCGAAGCGACAGGGGCTTAACCCTAACAAGTGGTTCTTTCAGGTCGAGCGAATTGCCTCTGAAAAATATGGGATGGGCGTCGTCAATTACGTCAGCAGCGTCAATAAATACTATCTGGCGTATGCCCGCGAGCGTGACCGGCTGGAAGAGGGCAAGCGCAGCATCCGTATTGCCAGTCGTTAATCCGGTTGGCAAACCGCCGTGCTTGACAGCATGAGTACCGCTTGCCTAGGATTCGAATGCGCCGATTTAAACAGCAACTTGCGGGGCGCGAGTCTATCGAGACTCAAAAAATACCGCTAAAGCGCTGGCCGGTGATTGCCTCACCGCTGACCAGCGGGACTTATGAGGCGGATACCATCACCATGACCATTTCCCACTGCCAATTGCGCCTGACCCCCATTACTCACGGATCGCTCAGCTCGCATCCTTCCATTTTGCTTGGCGGACTGCATCAGCCCACACTGCTCCGGTATCTGGAAGGCTGGCCAAGGCGTTGGCCTGCTTCTCGCTCCTTCCAGATCCGTTTTGCCCAGCAACCGCAGGAGTTGAGCCAATTTGCCAAGGACATGTTTGACTTCGCCGTCATCGAAGCGCCTTCCAGGGACCAGGCGGCTGCGGTCGTGCATGAATTGACACGGATCGCCCGGCAAGGCGTGATTACCCGGCGTCAGGGGTAATCAATTTCTACGATGTACCAGCGCTTCTCGCCGGTTGGTGTCTGCACGGTAATTTCCGCATCCAGCGGTTTACCGACCATGGCACGAGCCAGCGGGGCGTCGATGCTGATCTGGTTGAGTTTTATGTCGAACTCATCCGGTCCTACGATTCGATAGCGAGCCTGTTCACCCTCGTCATCTTCCAGGGTTACCCAGGCGCCAAAATACACCTTGTTGGGATCTGCCGGCCGCTCGCTGATAACCTTGAGATTCTCCAATCGCTTACGCAAAAAACGTACACGGCTATCGATTTCACGCAGCATTTTCTTGCCATAGGTGTACTCGGCATTCTCTGAACGATCACCCTGGGCCGCCGCTTCGCTCACGGACTGCGTGACTTGTGGTCGACGGACATTCCAGAGCTCATGCAGCTCGGCGCGCAGGCGCGCTTCGCCTTCGGGCGTAATCAAAGGGGTGCCTGCACTACGAGGCGGTCGGTATCGACTCATACATCCATTCCATATAAAAACCTGATTAACCTTCCCGCAGAATGCGTAGCGGACTGACCGTCAATGCCCGTCTCGTTCCCAAAAGACCGGCTGCAGCAATCATTGCTGCGCCTATCAGGGGAAGCAGCAAAAGCCATGGGTGTGGTTGCCATGGCATATCGAACACAAGGCGATACAGCAAAGCTGTAATGATCTCACACCCTAATGCTGCCAAAAGTCCACTGGTTGCGCCAAGCAAGGCAAATTCAACCCGGCGGGTGCGTATCAGGAGTCGTCGCTCTGATCCCAGTGCCCGCAAAAGTGCACCCTGGCGTATGCGCTCATCTAGTGTGGATTGAAGACCGGCAAACAAGACCGTCATTCCAGCGGCCAATACAAAGAGCAAGACGAATTCTACCGCAATGGTTACTTGGCCCAGGATGCTGCGTAGTTGCGCAAGGATCGCATCGATAGGCAATAACGTCGCGGCTGGAAACTGACGTGCCAACTCAACCATGGCCCGGTCATGGCCAGGCGGAATGTAAAAGCTGGTGAGATAGGTGACGGGAACATTGGTAAACGTTCCCGTCTGAAAGATCATGAAGAAATTGGGCTGAAAATTATTCCAGTCCACGGTTCGTAGACTACTCACCTGCGCCTCTATGATCTTGCCGGCAATATTGAAGCTGAGATGATCGCCTATCCCTACCTTGAGGCTCTTGGCTAGTTCTGCTTCTACGGATACGCCCGGCAGATCACGTGTTGGAGGTGTGGCGTCCCACCACCGTCCGGCAGTGATGACATTACCTGAGGGTAGTGTGTCAGCCCAGGTAAGACTAAGGTCGCGACGCGTGGCGCGGTCTCCGCGTGACTCGCTTTCTACGATCTCGCTGGCAGGCTCGCCATTGATCAACACCAAACGACCCTGCACGATGGGATATAACGGTTTCGGATTGGGCGACAGCTGGCTGATCTGTGCCGCAAAGGCGTCCTTCTCGGCAGGCAGGATATTGAGTGCAAAATAATTGGGGGAGTCCGCTGGCAGCTGGTCCTGCCAGCGGTCCAGTATTTCTCCGCGCAACAAGGCGATAAGCGCCATCGCCAACAAAATCAGCCCAAATGCCAGGGCCTGTCCGGCAGCAGCGACTGGATGACGAAGCAATTGGCCCAGCCCCAAACGCCAGGCAAGCGGTGCCGAGGCTAGCATGCGGCGTAATCCTTTCAAGCCCAGCAGCATTAGTCCGCCAAGCACTACTGTGGCAGCCAGTCCGCCACCTAGCAGTGCCAGGGTTAGCCTGAGGTCCAGCGATAACCGCCACATGATCAGCCCTAAGGCCAGCAGGGCTGTACCATAGACGATCCAGCTTCTAGGAGGAACAGGAAGAAGATCGCTGCGCAGAACGCGCAGGGGCGGGACTCGGCCAAGTGCAGCCAGGGGCGGCAACGCGAAACCAGCAAGCGCGATCAGGCCCGTCCCCATACCCGCAAGTGCTGGGAATAGTCCTGCACTGGGGATTGTTGCGGGCAGCAACCCTGCCATCAGGTGGAAGAGCAGAAATTGGGCAAGCCAGCCCAGTACAGAGCCCAGTACGCTGGCCAGCAACCCAAGCATGGCCAGCTGCAGGCTATACAGAATCAAGGCTTCCCGGCGCGACAGCCCAAGGCAGCGGAGTAGGGCGCTCGCGTCGAAGCGCCTGACTGCGAAGCGATTGGCCGACATGGCCACGGCCACGCCAGCCAACAACACGGCGGCGAGGCTCGCTAATCCCAGGTAGCGTTGAGCTCGGTCCAGGGCGCTGCCGAGTTGACGATTACCGTCGCGTGGGTCCTCAATTCGCTGATTGACATCGAGACTACGTTCGAGGGCTGCCCGGTAACGCTCCAGCTGATCGGCCTTACCACTCCAGAGGTCTCGGTAGCGAACCCGGCTGCCCGGCTGGATGACCTCGGTGGCCGGTAGGTCTGCACTGTTCATCAGGACACGCGGCGTCAAACTGTAAAAGTCACCAGCGCGATCGGGTTCGTAGGTCAGGATGCGAGAAATACGTAGTGTTTTACGACCAACATCGATCGTGTCACCTATCTTCAGTTCAAGTGCTGGTAACAGGCGAGCCTCGACCCAGGCCTCCCCAGGATCTGGAAGGCCTCCAACTGTTTCCTGACCTTGGGGAGTGAGCGTGCTCTTGAGCTGTCCCCTGAGCGGATAGGAGCCGCTGACGGCTTTGACGCTGGACAGTTGAATGGCCTGTTCACCGGCAATGACGCTGGAAAACTCTATGGTTTGAGCATGTTTCAGCCCTTGGGCAAGGCCGGCATCGATCTGCTCTTGATGAGCTGCCGAGGTACCTCGCAGTGCCAGGTCACCGCCTAGAAACTCCGTGGCCCTCAACACCATGGCTTCGTTCAGGCGAGCCGTGAAATAACCGATCGCACAGCTTGAGGCAACCGCAATCACCAGTGCAAAGAAGAGCACTCGCAGCTCTCCGGCTCGAACTTCTCGCATAAGCTGCCGGCTGGCTTGACGCAATAATCGGAAGAAGGGGAGGCGAGTCATTCAGGCCTCCAATGTGACTAGGCGGCCGCTTTCCAGACGTATCAGACGATTGCATCGCTGCGCGAGTCGCTCATCATGGGTCACCAGCACTAGGGTGGTTCCAAGCTCTGTGTTCAGTTCGAATAACAGGTCGCTAATACGGGCGCCAGTAGTAGTATCCAAGTTCCCGGTAGGCTCGTCGGCAAACAACACCTTGGGGTTAGCAGCGAACGCCCGTGCGATGGCGACTCGTTGCTGCTCGCCTCCAGAAAGCTGGCGTGGATAATGACTCAGGCGATGCCCCAGATTGACTCGTTCCAGAAGAGACTCGGCGCGATCACGCGCATTTTTGTAACCTTCAAGCTCCATGGGGAGCATGACATTTTCTAAAGCGGTCAGGCTGTCGAGCAGTTGAAACGACTGAAAAACGAATCCGACATGCTCGGCACGTATTCGCGCACGCTCATCCTCTGACAATGCGGCCAGAGCATGTCCCGCCAGAACAACATCCCCCTCACTCGGCTGATCTAACCCGGCCAACAGGCCTAGCAGAGTGGATTTGCCGGAGCCTGAGCTGCCTACGATGGCCAGGCTGTCGCCCTTTGCCAATTCAAGGTCGAGGCCATGAAGGATGGTGAGTTCACCTTCCGCGCTGGGTACAACCTTGCTAAGGTTCTGGGCAACTAGAATGCTGGCGCTCATGAGGATTCCGCATGCGTAAATGGTTATCGGGCGGCTGTCTCGCGCTGTTTCTAATCGCGCAACACGCCGCAGCACAGACGCTTTTGATCGTTGGAGATAGTATCAGTGCCGGTTTGGGGATAGAAACGGGCCAAGGATGGGCTTCGCTGCTTGAAAAACGACTGGACGAACAGAAGGGCAGCTACAAGGTCATCAATGCCTCGATCAGCGGTGACACCAGTGCTGGCGGGCTTTCCCGGCTATCGCCGTTACTTAATGAGCACAAGCCTGATGTTGTGCTGATTGAGCTGGGCGGCAATGATGGTTTGCGTGGCCAGCCCCCTGCGCAATTGCAACAGAATCTTGCATCAATGATTGACCAGTCCAAGCAGGCAGGTGCCAAGGTACTGCTTCTAGGAATGCGGTTGCCGCCCAACTATGGCATTCAGTATACCGAGCGTTTCGCTGCGGTTTATTCCAGTCTGGCTGAAGAAAAAAAGGTCGCACTGGTGCCCTTCTTTCTGGAGGGGGTTGGAGGAATAGAGCAGTACATGCAGCCAGACGGAATTCATCCCAATGCAGCCGGACAGCCAAGACTATTGGAAAATGCCTGGCAAGCCTTACAGCCCTTGCTTGAACGGCCGCAGAATGCAAAGCACTGACTTTTTGTAAGATTTTACAGTTTGGGGCGGTTAAATCCGGTTCACCTGCTTTTCAGGTCAACGCCTTTCCGTTAAGGTTGCGCCCCCCTTCTGGAGCCTCAAATGTCGCGTCACGCCTGGTCCTTGTTTGGCTTTCAACTTATCGTGCCTGATTCACAGCTCGATCTGTTCGCCTGCCGGACAACACGGCTGCACATCGTTGCACGCCAGCTTGAGCTAGGTGGACATGCCGATCGCACATTGTGCGGCAGCCTTCTCCCGGCCGAGCCCAAGTTTCAGCCATTGGCTCGGCATTGGCTGAGACACTCGCAGTTATGCCCCCAGTGCATGGAACGTCTGGAAGCAGATAAACGGGGTGAAGTGGGTACTGTTTCGTTCCTCTGAGGTCTCACGACCTTATAGGCGCAGTGTTACACTGACACTATTTACAGCATTCTTTTCAAAGGATTTTCCGATGTTGTCTCGCGCATCATCTATCGCCTGTTTATCGCTTGCCGTTAGTCTGACTGCCGGTACGGCTTGCGCCCTGGAATTGCCGCTTCCACCGCCTGGTGAAGATATCGTGGGTGAGGTGCAGGTCATCAAGGCTGCCTACGAGGACACGTTTGCAGACCTGGGTGAGAAGTACGATCTTGGCTATTCGGAGATGGTGGCAGCGAACCCGGGCGTTGATGCCTGGTTGCCAGGGGCGGGTACCGAAGTGGTTCTGCCTACACGGTTCATCCTGCCGCCTGGGCCGCGTGAAGGGGTTGTCATTAATCTGGCTGAGTACCGTATGTACTACTACCCCAAAGGGGGTAATACGGTTTTCACCTACCCATTGGGAATTGGACGTGAAGGATGGGGGTCGCCTGTTGGGACTACCCGAATCACCGCCAAGACCAAGGACCCCAGCTGGTATCCGCCTGCATCGATTCGTGCCGAGCACGCCGCCGATGGTGATCCGCTTCCAGCCGTGGTTCCGCCTGGGCCGGACAATCCGCTTGGACCCTACAAGTTGAACCTTGCGCTACCAGGTTATCTGATCCACGGTTCCAATAAGAAATTTGGTATCGGCATGCAGGTCAGCCACGGCTGTTTCCGGATGCTGAATGAGGATCTCAAGGAGTTCGTTGGAATGATTCCGGTGAACACCCCAGTACGCATCATCAACGAGCCTTATAAGTTTGGTATCAGCCAAGGCAAGCTGTATCTGGAGGCGCATGAGCCGCTCTCGAGCGAAAATGGCAAGCCGGCCATGATCGACCAGCATACGGCTGTGGTGAATGCCATGATCCGTCGCGAGGACTTGAGTGGTCACGCTGAGCTGAACTGGGAATTGGTAAAGGATATCGTCACGGCGCAGGATGGTCTGCCCGTAGAGGTGGCTGCTACCATCAATCAGGCTTCGCAAACTGCTGCGACTGCCGCTGATCAGCCTGCTGCAGCGCTATAAAACAGTGTGGCAACAAAAAGCCCGCCAAAATGGCGGGCTTTTTGTTGCTCGCAAAAGCCGACCCGAGAGTCGGCTTAACAGGTCAGAGACCTATTATTTGCGGCTGGCTTTTTCCAGCATACGCAGAGCGCGCTCGTTAGCTTCGTCAGCAGTCTGCTGAGCTTTCTGAGCAGCAGTCAGAGCGTCGTCAGCATGACGATAAGCTTCGTCAGCACGAGCCTGAGCGCGAGCAGCAGCGTCTTCAGTAGCGGTCAGACGGGCTTCGCTTTCTTTGGAAGCGTGGCTGCAACCAGTAGCCAGGGCAGCTGCCAGAGCCAGAGCGGCAAATTTCAGAGCGTTGTTCATCATTATCCCCTTGAGGTGGACTTCCATATAGAGTGCAAATTTCCCAGCGGAAAATTGCGCGCTACATACTACTCATAACGTGTAGTAAGTAAACTGAGCGAATGCAAGGTTCGCGAGTTTTTTTCACTTTCCCTCTCATAAGCTCGATAAATTGACATTGCGTTGCTTAAAAAGTGTCCAAGGGTGACTGATGACGGGTTTTCTGACGGTATAAGGAGCGCGACTAAGGCAAACAGTTACAAGGCTAATGGGTTGTATTAATGCAAACTTCAACGCACTATTAAGCTCTTAGTCTTGCGCCAGATGCTCGTTGTATTAAGCCTAAGGTCATGATTGTTGTGCGATGGCCGGCCCGAACGGGGCAGCCATTTCTGTAGTCTGAAAATAGGCTCGGCAGCAATGTCGCTTCCCAATAAGAGAGATAAGGCGGGTAATCGGTTTTCCGCCAAGGAGCAGATATGAACGAGTCGTTTTCAATCGACCACGACCTCTCATCTCACCAGTTTGTCATCCACGTCGATGGGCAGCGCGCGTATCTTGCCTATATGGATCTTGGTAAGCAGACCATGGATTTTTACAGAACCTTTGTGCCCGATAATCTGCGGGGCAGGGGAATAGCCGCAGCGTTAGCCGAACACGCACTGACGTACGCGGAGTCACGTGGCTACAGCGTCATTCCATCCTGCTCCTATGTCGAGCGTTATATCGAGCGGCGTCAGCAGAAGCTAACGGCTCCTCACTAATCGACAGGCATAAAAAAGCCGGGTAAAGAACCCGGCTATAAGAAGGCTGGCAATCAATCGCGCTTGCGCTTGGGCAGTACGTCCTTGAGCTTGTTATGCATGCTCATGATGCTCTGTTCCGTCATTTCCCAATCGATGCAGGCATCTGTAACCGAAACGCCGTATTTCAGTTCGTTGAGATCCTTAGGAATCGGCTGGTTGCCATAGCCCAGATGGCTTTCCACCATCAATCCGATAATGGACTGGTTGCCTTCGATTATCTGGTTGGCAACGTTATCCATTACCAGCGGCTGCAGTGAGGCATCCTTGTTAGAGTTTGCATGGCTGCAATCCACCATGATATTAGCCTTGACCTTGGCTTTGCTTAATTCACGTTCGCATACCGCAACGCTGACCGAGTCGTAATTCGGTTTGCCGTTACCGCCGCGCAGGACCACATGACCGTAGGGGTTACCTTTGGTCTGCACGATCGAGACCTGTCCCTGCTGATTGATGCCGAGGAAACGATGTGGGTTTGAGACCGATTGCAAGGCGTTGATAGCAACGGTCAGGCTGCCATCGGTGCCGTTCTTAAAGCCAACGGCCGATGAAAGGCCGGAAGCCATTTCACGGTGCGTTTGGGACTCCGTGGTCCGGGCGCCAATTGCAGACCAGCTGATCAGGTCCTGAAGATACTGTGGTGAGATGGGATCTAGTGCTTCGGTGGCAGTAGGCAAGCCTTTCTCGGCCAGCTCCAGCAGCAATTGGCGACCAATGTGCAAACCATCCTGAATCTTGAAGGAGTCGTCCAGGTAGGGATCGTTGATAAGCCCTTTCCAGCCGACTGTCGTCCGCGGCTTCTCAAAATACACCCGCATGACAAGGAAGAGGGTATCGGAAACTTTTTCGGCCAGAACCTTCAGGCGGTCGGCGTACTCGTGGGCTGCCTTGATGTCATGAATGGAGCAGGGGCCAATCACGACAAAAATCCGATGATCCTTGCCATCAAGGATATCACGCACCACCTGGCGACCCTGAGCGACTGTCTTGGAGGCGCTTTCGGTCAAAGGAATCTCTAGTTTGAGTCGCTCAGGCGTTATCAGGGGGTCGTTTGATACGACGTTTAGGTCATTTATAGGTAAATCGGCCATAGTGTTCTCGGAGGCCACGGTGCCTGCTTGGGCATAACCGGCTGGCGTTACGCGGTAAAAGGTGGACAAGAGGCTAACCATAACGTGTCTTCATAGGAGGCGACAATGGCCTTTTCCGGTTCGAGAGACGAAGCGGCCTGTTGCGTCCTTGAATGTCTTGACCAGTACGAAATAGCGAGGCTTTGTGGAATTAAGCGATCTTGATGCGGATCAAGCGTTGTTGGCGCTTTCGGGAGTAACGTTGCTTATCTTCACCAGTGAAGGGTGCTCAAGCTGCCGGTGGGCGCGAGAGCGCTTGCCGGAGATGAACTTGCCATGCGATCGAATCGCCTGGGTCGATGCGGAGCGAAACGGAGGAATGGTGCAGCGCTATGAGGTATTTCACTTGCCTGCTCTGTTCGTAGTACGTCAGGGGCTATTTTATGGCGGGCTGAAAACGCGGATGACCGAGTCTGAATTGAATCAGGGAATTCTGGCTTGTCTGAGCCGTGATGCTGATGATTTACCTTGATGAGAGAAGTGTGATGTTAACTAACCAAGTTCGCAAATTAAGGCATTTACCAGCATTTTGCACGGCGAAGTGGCAATACGCTGCTACGCTTTCCTGTGATGAATAAGCATTCGGCATGTCGTATGACGGCCATCCACGTCAGTAGTTGAGGGGGCCAATTGATCCAATCGATTCTTTATGCAACTGATCTGGGCATCTACTCATCCTCTGTCTTGCAGCATGCGCTTTCCTTGGCGCGAGCGCATGATGCTAAGTTGTATGTCGTACATGCGGTTGAACCCTTGGGGTTGTTCGCTGACTCGATTTTGCAAACCTATATGGATGCCTCCACGTTGGCACAATTGAACAAGCAGGGTTTCAATACCGTTTTAGCCAATATTGAGCAGCGTGTGATTGAGTGTCTGCGCGATGAAATGGGGGAGACTGCGCAGGAGTTTGACCGTATCCGCCTGGTGCGGGTCGTTCAGGGAGATCCCGCTCAGGTCATTCTTGATCAGTCCCATGATCTGGCTGTCGATTTGATTGTGTTAGGCAGTCATAGTCATGGCAGCACTTGGGATACACCGCTGGGACGTACTGCAGGCAAAGTTCTGCAAATGGCGGATGTGCCTGTCTATCTTGTACCCATGTTGCAGCATCGCAGCCATTGATAATTACCAATGGCTATAAATATTTTTGTAGTGCGTTAGTATAGGTTATAACAACGGTGCTGTTAGCTATAGCAAGGAGCCATCATGAAGCTTCAGCAATTGAGGTACATATGGGAAGTGGCGCATCACGATCTCAATGTTTCTGCAACAGCGCAAAGCCTGTATACCTCCCAGCCAGGCATCAGTAAGCAGATCCGGTTGCTTGAGGATGAGTTGGGGGTAGAGGTGTTTGCTCGCAGCGGCAAGCACCTGACACGCATTACGCCAGCAGGTGAGCGGATTATCCAGACCGCTGGTGAGATCCTGCGTAAGTGCGAAAGCATCAAGCAGATCGCTCAAGAGTTCTCCAACGAGAAGAAAGGCACGCTTTCAATCTCCACGACGCACACCCAGGCCCGCTATGCCTTGCCGGATGTGATCAGTGATTTCATGAAGCAGTATCCGGATGTCGCCCTGCACATGCAGCAGGGTACACCTATGCAGATTGCTGAAATGGCAGCAGATGGCACAGTTGATTTTGCCATTGCAACGGAAGGCCTTGAGCATTTTGGTGATCTGATCATGCTGCCCTGCTATCGATGGAATCGATGTGTCATCGTGCCCCATAGTCACCCCTTGGCCAAAGTGCCCAAGCTCACCCTGGAAGCCCTGGCCGAGCATCCCATCGTCACCTACGTATTCGGTTTTACAGGTCGTTCCAAGCTGGATGAGGCCTTTAGCCGGCGAGGATTGGAGCCAAAAGTCGTTTTCACCGCAGCCGATGCCGACGTTATCAAGACCTATGTAAGGCTCGGTCTGGGGGTGGGAATCGTGGCGGATATGGCGGTTGACCATAAGCTCGACAGTGACCTTGTTGCGCTGGACGCCAGTGAATTGTTCGAGGCCAGCATTACCAAGATCGGCTTGCGTCGGGGGACTTTCCTGCGGGGATATATGTGTGACTTCATTAGTCGTTTCGCCCCGCATCTGACGCGTGAAGTCCTGGTGCAGGCGATGCAGTGCCATAGCCGCCAGGAAGTTGAAGACCTGTTTGCTGAAGTCACATTGCCGACCTACTAGATTCGCTTAATCATCGTATGAAAGAAAGGGAGTCACTTCGTCTCATTTTGTGTCAGAGTGACGGGGTGAGCTTTCCAGCGGCTCACAGGTGTCCCTTACAAGAAAAACAATACGAGGTTCATACGATGAAAGTGTCCCGAAAGTCTGCTGTTCTGCTAGGTATAGGTTTCGCTCTTATGTCCGGACTCTCCCAAGCCAGCTCGTTGCATGTTGATCGTGCCCCGTTCGGGTCACTTCCTGATGGCCGTGCCATCGAGCGCTATACGTTACAAAACAGCAACGGAATGCGAGTTGGCATCATTACTTATGGTGGTATCGTCCAATCCATTGAGGTGCCCGATGCAAAAGGGCATATGGAAGATGTCGTTCTAGGTTTTGATGATGTGAAAGGCTATCTGGATAACGGCACCGTTTACTTTGGTGCGCTGATCGGCCGATTCGGCAATCGCCTGGCCAAGGGTAAGTTCGAGCTTGATGGCAAGACGTATCAGGTGCCGATCAATAATGATCCAAACGCCCTGCATGGCGGGCCGGAAGGCTTTAATACCAAGGTATGGCAGGCCAAGCCTATCGAGGGCAAGGATTGGAAAGGCGTATCGCTTAGCTATGTTTCGTCTGATGGTGAGATGGGCTTTCCAGGCACGCTCACAACTACTGTGCGTTACACTCTCAACGAGCATAACGAGTTGCAGATCGAATATACCGCAACGACGGATAAGCCTACGGTAGTCAACCTGACCAATCACAGTTATTTCAATCTGGCGGGCGCTGGCAACGGGACCATTCTTGACCAGAAGGTGACTATCCATGCGTCCAAGTTCACCCCGATTGATTCAACGCTGATTCCAACCGGGGAATTGGCTGATGTGAAGGGTACGCCTATGGACTTTGTCCATCCGACTGCTATCGGTGCGCACATTCGTGACAACGACCAACAGCTGAAATATGCCGAGCCCAAACAGGGTGGCTTTGATTTCAACTGGGCATTTGATAAGCCGGGGCAGCTCGATGCCGTAGCGGTTACGGCTTTTGATCCATCATCCGGGCGGCGTCTGGAGATGTATACAACCGAGCCGGGCGTGCAGTTTTATACCAGCAACTTTCTGGATGGCACCATCAAGGGCAAGCAGGGCAAAGTTTATCCTCACTGGGGAGCGTTTACGCTGGAGGCTCAGCACTTCCCCGATGCACCAAACCAGCCCAACTTTGCCAGCACTCGCTTGAATCCCGGCGAGACATACAAGCAGACTACCATCTACAAATTCTCGACCCTCAAGCAGTAATCTCCTGCCTATGGGGCTGCACCGTCAGCCCCATATCCTGCCTTAGTTCTTCAATCAGCATTTTGGCCGGTGCGGTGACGTCCATGCCCTGGCGAATGACAACGCTATAGGGCTCGCTGTTGATTTGCAGGTCAATGGAAAACCGCTTGAGCAAGCCAAAGCGTTCACTGAAGAGCGCTACATCGCTAGGCATCACAGCCAGAAGATGCGGATCCTCCTGCAACAGGCTAAGCATCGTGAACGTAGAGGCCGTTTCGATGGGATAGCGCGGAAAGTCGAGCCCTGCAAGGCGAAACTGCTGTTCGAGCGCGAGGCGCATGGGCATGTTGGAGGGATAGACAACCCAGCGATAGCCTGTCAGCTCGTCCAGACTGGAAAGTGATGCGTTGGCCAGCGGATGGTTGGGATGAGCCACCAGCGCCAGGCTTTCTGGATGTTCGATCAGCTTTTCATACGCATCAGGCCGGGTGCTTACGCTGGTTCGGCAAATCACTACGTCTACCCGCCCTTGGTCGAGAAGGGCAAGCAGTCGCGCGCTGGTGTCCTCCGCGATATGAATCGACAGTTCCGGCTGTTTCTGGCGAAGCCGATTGAGCGACTGCATGAGCAGCGGCACCGCACCCATGATAACGCCAATGGACAACCGGCCACCCTGACCATGCAGGATGCCAATCATTTCTTCCCTGAGGTGGGCAATGTCGGACTGAATAAGGCGCGCATACCGAATCACGCAGCGTCCCAGATCGTTAGGCACCAGTCCCTGACTGGTACGTGTAAAAAGGGTGGCGCCTAGTGTCGCTTCAATTTCATGGAGGGCTTTTGTTGCACCCGGTTGAGTAATAGCAACCTGCTCGGCAGCCTTGTGCAGTGAGCCATGCTCCTCAAGGGCAATGAGAAGCTTGAGCTGACGTACGCGTAGGCGCGATGAAATGGAATTCAAAGATGGAATCATGGGAATAACCAAAGGTTATCACTTAATCAGTACCTCTCATTAGGCAGCGTTCTGCGCGCGCCGTAAAGTATGCGCTATCCATTCAGCCCATAACGATAAGAGCAAACCCCATGAGACTGATTCAATTTGAGACTTCAGAAGGCCAGCGCCATGTAGGAGTGGTTGAAGGCGAGAATCTCCAGATTGTACGTAATGTTCGCACGACACGTGAGCTGGCACTGAATGCAATCCGAAACGGACGTGATCTGGTTGCTGAGGTCCAGGCGCAGGGTACCGAGCCAGGGCCGAGTTATGACAGTGTGCTTGAAGCCCGTCGCGTATTACCTCCGCTGGATCATGACGATACGGCCCACTGCCTGGTTACCGGAACCGGGCTTACGCATCTGGGCAGTGCTTCTACGCGAGACAAGATGCATCAGCACAACAATCAGGACGAAGCCAAGTTGACCGACAGCATGCGTATGTTCAACTGGGGACTTGAAGGCGGACGACCTTCGGCCGGTGAAGTGGGGGCGCAGCCAGAATGGTTCTACAAGGGTGACGGCAGCATTGTTGTCCGTCCGGGCGAGGATTTTCCCCTTCCCGAGTTTGCCGAAGATGCCGGTGAAGAGCCTGAATTGACCGGCCTGTATGTCATCGGTGATGACGGGCAACCTTATCGGGTAGGTTTTGCGCTGGGAAATGAGTTTTCCGATCATGTCATGGAACGGAAAAACTACCTTTATCTGGCGCACTCTAAACTGCGCTGTTGCGCATTTGGGCCTGAATTACGAGTAGGTGAGCTACCTCGCCACCTTTCAGGTATGAGCCGGATTCGCCGTAACGGTGAGGTCCTTTGGGAAAAGGAATTTCTTTCAGGCGAAGAGAATATGTGTCACAGCCTGGCGAATCTTGAATATCACCATTTCAAGTACAACCAGTTTTTGCGTCCGGGCGACGTACATGTACATTTTTTCGGAACGGCTACACTGTCCTTCGCTGACGGTATCAAGGCGCAGCCGGGAGATCGGTTCGAAATCAGCATGCCTGAATTCGGTAAACCTCTGATCAATGGCATCGCTTCCCATAAGCCGGATTTCGTAATAGGCAACATCAAAGCGCTATAACTTTCTGAACATCAAGTGCTTTAAACGTGGGTTGTCAGCTAAATCTGCCTTCATAAGAGGCCGGTTAAATCACTAAATTGCTATGTTGTATGATGACTTAAAGTCCGACAGGATGTACCTTTAGTGCCTGACACCGATGTTCTTCTCATTTTATCTGCGTGAGCATTGGCTCGCGCAGTGTCCTGAAACCCTTTACGGTCAAGGAGTTAAGCATGCAGATCACAGGGCATAACTATGTTGGCGGAGCGCGTAGTGCTAAAGGCGAAACTATCGTCTATAGCGTGGATGCGACCTCTGGAGAACAGTTATCGTATAAGTTCTATCAGGCTACGCCTGAAGAAGTTGATGCTGCTGCACGTGCTGCGCAAGAGGCTTATCCCATCTATCGCAGCCTGAGCGCTGAAAAGCGTGCCAGCTTTTTGGAAGCTATTGCAGACGAACTGGACGCACTGGGTGACGATTTCGTGCAGCTGGTTTGCCGCGAAACCGCATTGCCTGCTGGCCGTATCCAAGGCGAGCGTGGACGCACCAGTGGACAGATGCGTCTATTCGCTCAGGTCCTGCGTCGTGGTGATTTCTACGGGGCGCGCATCGACCGTGCCTTGCCTGACCGCAAGCCGCTGCCTCGTCCAGACCTGCGCCAATACCGTATCGGTCTTGGTCCAGTAGCCGTATTCGGTGCAAGCAACTTCCCGCTGGCATTCTCTACCGCAGGCGGCGACACCGCTTCGGCGCTGGCTGCCGGTTGCCCGGTTGTGTTCAAGGCCCATAGTGGTCACATGGGAACAGCTGAATATGTGGCTGAAGCCATTGTTCGTGCGGCTGAGCGTACTGGCATGCCGGCTGGTGTTTTCAATATGATCTACGGCGCTGGCGTCGGCGAGCAGCTCGTCAAGCACCCAGCCATCCAGGCGGTCGGTTTCACGGGCTCGCTGCGAGGTGGTCGCGCACTGTGTGATATGGCTGCTGCACGTCCTCAGCCGATCCCGGTCTTTGCTGAAATGTCCAGTATCAACCCGGTTCTGCTGATGCCTGAAGCACTCAAGCAGCGCGGCGATAATGTGGCTAACGAGCTGGCCGCTTCGGTCGTGTTGGGATGTGGTCAGTTCTGTACCAACCCGGGCCTGATCATTGGCATTCGGTCGCCGGAGTTCTCTGCATTCCTGGAGCGTTTCGCCGCGACCATGAATGACCAGCCGGCGCAGACCATGCTCAATGCAGGCACCCTGAAGAGCTATGTCAAAGGTCTCGAGCATTTGAATGCTCACTCCGGTATTACTCATCTTGCCGGTGCAACCCAGCAAAATAACAATCAGGCTCAGCCACAGTTGTTCAAGGCTGATGTCAGCTTGCTGCTGGAAGGTGATGAGTTGTTACAGGAAGAGGTTTTTGGTCCAACTAGCATTGTGGTAGAAGTTGCCGATAAGGCCGAGCTGATTCGCGCATTGCATGGCCTGCATGGCCAGCTGACTGCGACGCTGATTGCCGAGCCGGGTGACTTGGAAACCTACGGTGCTGAGCTGACAGCTGTGCTTGAGCAAAAAGCAGGGCGCCTATTGATCAATGGTTATCCAACCGGCGTAGAGGTCTGTGACTCCATGGTTCATGGTGGCCCTTACCCGGCAACGTCCGATGCTCGCGGAACCTCCGTAGGTACGTTGGCCATCGATCGCTTCCTGCGCCCGGTCTGCTACCAGAACTACCCGGATGCACTGCTGCCTGAGCCACTCAAGAACGCTAACCCGCTGGGTATTGCCCGTCTGGTTAACGGCGTTACGACACGTGATGCGCTGAGCTGATCGCTCCGTTAATGAAAAAGCCCCGGCGTGCCGGGGCTTTTTTATGGCTATTCGCCCTCTAATACCAGTGTAAGAGCCTTACGTGCGTCTTCCAGTTGTACCAGGGTGGCATGTTTGGCGCCCAGGGCATCGCCATGTTGAATAGCCGTCAGGATCGCTTTATGGCGGGGAAGGGCGAACTCATGAAGGTTGGGACGCCTGTTTGACTGCTTGAGCGATTCGCGCAATGCCAGCGATAGCATGTTGCAGAGGTTAGCCAAGAGGTCGTTGTGAGTGGCTTCGGCAATCTGACTGTGGAAATCCAAGTCCGGTTGTAACCACTCTTCCGGCGTCTTGGCTGCTTCCATGCGCTGATAAGCGTTCTCAATGGCCGCTACGTCATCAGGTGTGGCATGCGTAGCAGCAAGCGCGGCGGCTGCGGGCTCTATAATGCAGCGCACGCTTGAAAGCATGTTGAAGAAATCGTTTTGTGGCGTCGTTTCCATCAGCCAGTGCAGTACGTCGGGATCAAGCATATGCCATTCGCGACGAGGCCTGACAACCGTGCCCACCTTGGGTTTGGAGTAGACAAGCCCTTTGGCTACCAAGACCCGGGTTGCTTCGCGCAGCACCGGGCGGCTGACAGCATACTCCTCGCATAGCAACGCTTCAGGCGGAAGCTTGGAGTCTGCAGGAAAGTGGCCAGAAACGATATGCCGGCCCAACTCCTGAACGATTCGGGCATGCATGCTTTTGCGAAGTGAAGGTTTGCGATATTCCATGAGGCGCGACGTGGCGATCCTGTTTCGAGGCCGCGCATCATAACATTCGCCCCTCGCCAATGCGGAAAGGGGCGTTGAGAACTCACTCAATGTGAATGTCTCGGCACCTCGGAGCCACGGCAGCCGACGAGGAAGTCGAAATCGCAGCCCTCATCGGCCTGCAGCACGTGGTCCACGTACAGCTTGCGGTAACCGCCACCGAGCAGGTTGGCGTTCGGGTCCTGCCAGTCCGCTAGGCGGGCCTGCAGCTCTTCATCGCTGATATCCAGATGCAGACGGCCATTCTCGCAGTCCAGCTCGATCATGTCACCGTCACGCACAACCGCCAGCGGACCCCCTGCCGAAGCCTCCGGCGCTACGTG
>NZ_WOEJ01000014.1:0-123356 GCF_019400845.1 Pseudomonas sp. MAG002Y
AGCTAAGCTATTGATCTACAAGGCTTTTTGCTGTTCCGTTGCAGCGGAAGTGGGCGCATTATAGGCCCCTCCGCTCATAGGTCAAGCTTTATTTGAACTGAGCGAAACTCAGGCTAGTTATTTATTGGCTAGCACTATTTAAGGTGCTCGCCCAAAGGCTCTACACGAAACACATTATATTAACACGAGGCAATTCTTTAGAACACTTTTACTAAACTGAACGGCATACTTGCATTATGCAGCACAGACAGCCCAAATATATTCGTCTGAGCGGGCCCTC
The DNA here is from genome assembly GCF_019400845.1 of Pseudomonas sp. MAG002Y. Classification (NCBI taxonomy): domain Bacteria; kingdom Pseudomonadati; phylum Pseudomonadota; class Gammaproteobacteria; order Pseudomonadales; family Pseudomonadaceae; genus Pseudomonas; species Pseudomonas sp. MAG002Y. The sequence goes on from NZ_WOEJ01000014.1 coordinate 281, forward strand.
ATATAGGAGTTACCAAAGTAGAAAAATTGGCGCATCAACAAGTATTCGAAGAAAGCCTAGTATCGATACAACTTTAAAAGGAGTAGCTTAATACTTTCCAAACTAAGGGACTTACCAATAAGAGTCGCGATTAACCTTTACTTTAGACGACATAGCTGCCTCTGCGGCCTTGGCACCGACTCATTACACACAACCAAAATCTATATCTACAGCTTAACAGCCCCGCTTTTATAAGCAGACCCGGTATGGTGAATCACAGATATGTTAGACTTACCTCTCCGTGAACAGTCAAAGTCCCTACCTGTATCCATTTGAACTTCGGCGCTTAAGAGCCAGCATACACGTCTATTTCAATGCACACATCAGCCTTAAAAGGCTAGAAAAGTTATGGGGCGTTCTTCTTGCTACTCAAGCACAGGCAGAAGCACCTATTCACAAAAACGGAAATCTTTAGGATTAAGCTTTAGATCTCCCACTTACCATTTGAAATAGTCTTTATCGAGAACTAGGTGTTTGGTCCCAGGGAGAAAGGGTTTATGGTATAGACCTCTATCGGAGGAGGATCCATGGCTCAAGTTCTACACAAACGCGCCACGACCACGCACGCCATCCGAGCGGAGTTACAGCGATCGCAGGATTCGATCGCGACGCTAAGTAAGCGTTACAACTTAAACCCCAAGACCGTGATCAAGTGGCGTAAGCGCAACTCGGTTGAAGATCAGCCCATGGGACCTCGGGAGCCGCATTCGACCTCCCTGACCCTGGCTGAAGAGGCCGCTGCGATTGCGTTCCGGCAGAAGACGTTGCTGCCTCTGGACGATTGCCTGCATGCCTTGCAGCGCTTCATACCCAGGCTTTCGCGCTCGGGCCTGCATCGGCTCTACCAGCGACACGGCATCAGCAACCTCCCGCGCTCAGCTGAGCCGGTACGTGAGAAGAAAGCTTTCAAACGCTATCCGCTGGGCTATCTGCCTATCGATATCACTGAGGTGCATACCGCAGAGGGCCGGGCCTATCTCTTTGTGGCGATCGATCGCACGTCGAAGTTTGTGTATGCCGAGTTGCACACGCAGATGATGCGCAACGATGCGGTCGACTTTTTGGAGGCCACACTTAAGACATTACCTTATAAGGTGCATACGGTACTCACCGGCAACGGTATCCAATTTGCCAAGAAGGTCGGTACTGAACGCTACCGGGCCCATCCTTTCGATGTGGTCTGTTATCGGCACGGCATTGAACATCGGCTAACCAAGCCCTTCCATCCCTGGACCAATGGCCAGGTTGAGCGCATGAACCGGACGATCAAGCAGGCCACCACCAAGGCCTTTCATTATGCCTCGCTTAAACAGCTGCAGGAGCATATAAAGGATTATCTGTGGGCGTATAACAGCGCTCGTCCGTTACGTGCCCTGAAAGGGCAAACACCGATTGGCTTTATCCTCGGGCAATGGCACAAACAACCACAGCTCTTTTTAACCGACCCAAACCCCTTCTTCCCGGGACCTAACACCTAATGTCTTCTCTATATCATGATCCCTCATAATATCGTTATCCATATCTGAATAATGGATTATGTCACTGATATCTAATCTCTTTAGCGCCTCTTGCTAGAGGCTCAAGGTGCTCGAACTTTCCATACACTTCTTCATAAATCCATCGTTTTTCGCGCCACGGTTTAACTCCTGTCCGGCGCTCGCTACGGGCGACTTACTGCCCCGTAACGCCTTTCCTTTCAATCGCCGCCTGTTCAACGTACGCATCTGCCCGGGCATCCAACTCTTCTCGGTCGAATCCGACGCCCCGTATTCCTATGGGAAATTCCCTAACATGGGCCTTACTGTCTTGTTGAGCTCATCCCGGCACATGCCGAGGTAGCTCGGCGCGTCACTGGCTCGGATAAATCGCGGGAGATAAGCTGGCTGGCCTATAGGTTTGTCTCCTGCAAGGCAGGTGTATATAAAGGAAGGAAAGTTATAATCAGCCAATGCGGACGAAGGTCATCACAGGTCTCTCGCAAAGGAACAGGATCTGGCACATCGATAAAAAGGTTGACGGAATACGACTTTATGAAAGCACCAGAGTCAGTGACCGGCAAGAAGCCGAGCGTTATCTGATCCACCGCCTGGAGCAGCTTAGACAGCAAAAGGTATACAGGATCAGACAGGTAAGGCTATGGGAGGAAGCCGCAGCACAGTTCATCAAGGAGTTCGAGGATCAGCCGTCTATTCAGTTGACCGTGCAGTATCTGAAGCAGCTACACCCCCTTCACTGCCTTAACAACATTGACGACGAAGCGCTTGAGCCGTTTATCAAGCACAAGCTGGAAGTGGACGGTGTATCCGCCAGGACGGTGAACATCGCGCTCGAACGAGTAATCAGGATCTTGAACCTATGTGCTCGCAAGTGGCAGGATGAAGAGAAGCGGCCATGGCTGGATGCTGTGCCCATGATCAAGAAGCAGGATGAGGCAAAGGCGGCACGCAAGCCCTACCCGCTTTCATGGGAGGAACAGTCGATTCTCTTCGCCGAGTTGCCCGACCATCTACGGCGCATGGCCTTGTACAAGGTCAATACCGGATGCCGGGAGCAGGAGGTGTGCAAGCTTAGGTGGGAATGGGAAATCAAGGTGCCAGAGATTGGAACCAGCGTATTTCTGATTCCGGCCGGCTTTGGCGGGAGGCATGAAAAGGCGGGAGTAAAGAACGGTGATGAGCGATTGGTGGTGCTCAACTCCGTAGCGATGTCGGTTATTGATGAGCAGCGTGGTCTACATCCAGGCTGGGTGTTCCCTTATGGGGTATCAGACGGACAAGGACCTACCGCAGTACATCGAATGAATGACAGCGCATGGAAGAAGGCCAGGGTCAGAGCAGCTGACAAGTGGGAGCAAATACACAAGACCAGTGCTCACCCTGGGTTTCGGTCAATCCGAGTGCATGATCTTAAGCATAGTTTTGGCAGACGGCTTAGGGCAGCAGGCGTAACCGAAGAAGATCGCAAGGCACTATTGGGCCACAAGAACGGAAGCATCACCAGTCACTATTCCGGCGCGGAACTAGGACAGCTGATTGACGCAGCCAACAAGGTATCGGCAACCGACTCACGCGGACCGGTCCTTACGATTTTGAAGAGGAAGCAGGCATGAAATCATGAGAAGTCACGCAAAATTCACGCACACAAAAAAGGCCAGTCGTCTCTAACTGGCCTCTAATGCTGATGTTCATTGGTCGGGACGGAGTGATTCGAACACTCGACCCCTTGCACCCCATGCAAGTGCGCTACCAGGCTGCGCTACGCCCCGACTGTATCCCTTGCGAGATGGCGAATATCTTAAGCTAAGGTTTTGATAAATGGAAGGTTTTTTTAAATTATTTTTGAAGAACTCCCAAAACGTCCTCTAATTCGCTAATCATTTGCTTTATTAGCTGGCGATACTGGGTAGTATCATCCTTAGCATCATCACTCGACAACCTTAGACGAGCCCCGCCTATGGTAAAACCTTGGTCATAAAGCAAAGCCCTGATCTGGCGGATCATAATGACATCTTGTCGCTGGTAATAACGACGATTACCTCGCCTTTTTACCGGGTTAAGCTGAGGAAACTCTTGCTCCCAATATCTAAGGACATGGGGCTTTACCAAACAGAGGTCACTTACCTCACCAATAGTGAAGTATCGCTTACCCGGTATAGCAGGTAACTCATTATTATGGCTTGGTTCCAGCATACGCTTCTACCCTGGCCTTAAGTTTTTGCCCAGGACGGAAAGTCACCACACGGCGTGCCGTGATTGGTATCTCTTCACCTGTTTTAGGATTGCGTCCGGGGCGCTGACGCTTGTCTCGCAAATCAAAGTTACCAAAACCTGATAGCTTAACCTGCTCGTTCTGCTCTAAAGCATTTCGAATTTCTTCGAAAAACAACTCTACTAGCTCCTTGGCCTCACGCTTATTCAGACCAAGCTCCTCATAGAGACGTTCAGCCAACTCAGCTTTCGTCAGAGCCCCCATACGCTATTTCCTTAATGTGGCGTTGAACCTTTCTTCCAGGGAAACGAGGATTTTCTGTGTCGTTTCGTTGATTTCTTCATCAGTAAGAGTGCGTGATGGATGCTGCCAGGTCAAGCCAACTGCAAGACTTTTTCTAAGCGGATCAATGCCCCTGCCTTGATATACGTCAAACAGTCTTAAATCAACCAGATACTCGCCAGCCTTGTCCCGTATAATCGACAAAACATCCGCCGAAGATACCTCTATATTCACTAGAATTGCCAAGTCTCTGCGTACTTCTGGATAACGTGACAGCTCTTGGAAACGCGGTAGGCATCTCTGCTCCGCCTCACCTAGCAACACTTCAAATACATAAACAGATTGATCTAAATCCAAAGCTTTTAATAGCTCGGGATGTAATGCTCCCACATAACCCACCAGCCGGCCGTCACGCTCAATGCGTGCAGTCTGTCCAGGATGCAGCGCAGGATGCTCTGCCGCGACAAAGGTAAAATCACCTGCACCCTCACCGCAACCTAACAGCGATTCAACATCGCCTTTGATATCGAAAAAATCTACACGCTCAGAACCAGCGTTCCAGCTTTCTGGAGAGCGCGGCCCCGAAATCAGACCAGCCAAGACACGCTCTTGCGCCAAATCATCTAGTGAACCGACAAAACGAAGCCCTGACTCAAACAAGCGCACCCGACTCTGCTGGCGATTAAGATTGTGCTGCAGCGCCTTGACCAAGCCCGGCCAAAGCGAAGCGCGCATAGCAGCCATATCTTGAGAAATCGGATTAGCCAACAATACTGGATCAAGCGTTGGCGAGAATAGCTTGAATGTCTTTTCGTCTATGAAACTATAAGTAATAGCTTCCTGATAACCCCGAGCAACCAGCTGGTGTCGAAATTGCGAAAGGCCAGTACGCGCCTCGGCATATCCTTTTGGAGCCAAGCGTGCTTGTGGAAAACGAGTCGGAAGGCGGTTATATCCGTAAAGGCGCGCCAATTCTTCTATCAAATCGACTTCGATTGCTATGTCGAAACGATGGCTAGGAACGCCAATTTTCCAGTGATTTTCATCAGTAGACTCAACGGTCAATGCAAGACCTTTCAACAGGCGCTCAACTTCATCACTCTCAAGACGCAGACCTAGCACTTGCTCGATGCGCTCACCACGCAAAGTAATAGGGGTCTTAACAGGCAGATGCTCAGCACTTGCTATCTCTATCACCGGACCTGGTTCGCCGCCGACAATATCTACCAGTAGGGCTGTAGCGCGCTCCATTGCACGACGAGGCAGATCAAAGTCTACTCCGCGCTCAAAGCGGTGCGAAGAGTCAGTGTGAAGACCATAGGAGCGTGCCTTACCAGCAACAGCAATAGGATCGAAGAAGGCGCTTTCCAGGAACAGATCCGCGGTAGTGGCGCTTACACCACTGTATTCCCCCCCCATGATCCCAGCTATAGCTAGCGCGCGCTCATGGTCGGCGATAACTAACGTATCCGGGCGAAGAGTAATCTCTTGGCCGTCTAACAGAACCAGCTTCTCGTCGGACTGCGCTAAGCGAACACGAATGCCGCCCTTGATCTCGTTGAGATCAAAAGCATGCATAGGCTGCCCAAGCTCAAGCATAACGTAATTAGTTACATCGACTGCAGCATCAATGCTACGAATCCCGGATCGCCGCAGGCGCTCTACCATCCATTGTGGCGTAGGGCGAGAGAGGTCAACATTTTTTAGCACACGCCCTACATAACGAGGGCAAGCAGAAGGCTCAACAACCTCAATTGGGCGCACATCTTCTATACTTACTTGTGCAGGAGGAACATCAAGCGCATGCACCGGGACGCCATAGAGCGCACCAACTTCACGAGCGAGGCCGGCGATTGATAAACAATCGCCGCGATTAGGCGTTAGATCAACGTCTATAGAAACGTCGTCCAACCCCAAGTAATCACGGAAATCCTTGCCTACCGGTGCATCTGACGGCAGTTCCATCAGACCTGCATTATCTTCTGATACGCTCAACTCACTAGCAGAACACAGCATGCCTTGAGACTCAACGCCGCGCAGCTTGGCTTTCTTTATAGTGAAATCACCTGGCAACTTGGCGCCAATCATAGCGAAGGGAATCTTTAGACCAGCACGCACATTTGGCGCACCGCATACGACCTGAAACTCTTCCTGGCCATTACTAACACGGCATACATTCAGCTTATCAGCGTCAGGATGCCGCTCAGTAGCGAGCACCTCCCCTACTACCACACCGCTGAACTGCCCGGCCACCGGCTCGACGTCGTCCACTTCAAGACCTGCCATGGATAACTGAGCGACTAAATCGTCCCGAGAAGCCGGTGGACTTACCCAAGATCTCAACCACTGTTCACTGAATTTCATTGTGCCCCCTATTAAAGCTAGCGGAATTGCGCTAGGAAGCGCAGGTCGTTATCGAAGAACAGCCGTAAGTCATTTACGCCGTAACGCAGCATGGCTAGGCGCTCAACGCCCATACCAAACGCGAAGCCCTGATATTTCTCAGGATCGATACCCGCCATTTGCAACACGTTAGGGTGCACCATTCCGCAACCTAAGACTTCAAGCCAGCTAGGGGTCAGCTGGCCGTCCTTATTGACATGTCGACGGATGTCAACTTCTGCAGAAGGCTCAGTGAATGGGAAATAAGAGGGTCTGAAGCGGACCTCTAGGTCTTCTTCAAAAAACTCGCGCAGAAAACCCACTATCGTGCTCTTGAGGTCGGCAAAGCTGACCTTCTCATCAATCACAAGCCCTTCTACCTGATGAAACATCGGCGAGTGCGTCTGATCGGAATCGCAGCGATAAACTCGGCCTGGGCAGATGATACGAATCGGAGGCTGCTGCTGTTCCATGACACGAATCTGCACGGGTGAGGTATGCGTACGCAGTAGACGTGTAGCATTAAAATAAAACGTATCGTGCATAGCACGAGCCGGGTGGTGACCTGGAATATTAAGCGCCTCGAAGTTATGGTAGTCGTCTTCGATTTCAGGGCCTTCAGCCACGCTGTAACCAATACCTGTAAAAAGTCGCTCGATACGTTCCAAAGTACGGGTAATAGGGTGCAAACCACCCGTTTTTTGCCCTCTGCCAGGCAACGTTACGTCAACCCGCTCCGCTGCTAATTTTTCAGCCAAAGCGGATTCTTCTAAAAACTGTTTGCGGGCGTTAAGCGCATCTTGCACACGCTCTTTAGCCGCATTGATCAGCGCACCGACTTTCGGCCGCTCTTCTGCAGGCAGATTGCCCAGCGTCTTCATGACTTGGGTAAGCTCACCTTTTTTTCCTAGGTAGCCAACCCGTAGCTGCTCAAGAACAGTCGTGTCTTCAGTTTGCTGCACGGCCTCCAACGCTTGGCTGACCAGTGCCTCCAGGTTTTCCATTCACTGACTCCAGATACAAAATAGGGGAAGAGCTTTAGGCCCTTCCCCTACTGGTGACGTTACTGTCGGGCCAAGGCCCTGATTGACACAGGGCTTAAGCCAAAGAAGCTTTAGCTTTCTCGACAATCGCAGCGAACGCTACTTTTTCATTTACCGCCAGATCGGCCAGAACCTTACGGTCGATCTCGATGGCCGCTTTCTTCAAGCCAGCGATGAAACGGCTGTAAGACAGACCGTTCATACGAGCACCAGCATTAATACGAGCGATCCATAGGGCGCGGAACTGACGCTTGCGCTGACGGCGGTCACGATAGGCGTATTGGCCTGCCTTGATCACAGCCTGCTTAGCAACACGGAACACGCGAGAGCGAGCACCGTAGTAACCTTTAGCCAGCTTCAGAATTTTTTTATGACGACGACGGGCAATTACGCCACGCTTAACACGAGCCATGAGTTATACCTTTACCTTGTGACCGATTAACGAACGCGCAGCATGCGCTCAACTTTTTGAACGTCAGACGGGTGCATCAGAGATGTACCACGCAGCTGGCGCTTACGCTTGGTGGTCATTTTGGTCAAGATGTGACTCTTGAACGCGTGCTTGTGCTTGTAGCCGGAAGCGGTCTTTTTAAAACGCTTCGCTGCACCACTTTTGGTTTTCATCTTTGGCATGTTCATATACTCCGCATTGGGTGATTACGCATAACCGCAAGGCCTGCCAGTGCCCTGGTGGTTACTTTTTCTTTTTAGGGGCGATGACCATAATTAGCTGGCGTCCTTCCATCTTAGGATGCTGTTCTACGGCACCGTATTCAGCAAGGTCAGCCTCGACCCGCTTTAACAGCTCCATACCCAGCTCCTGGTGAGCCATCTCACGACCACGGAATCGCAAGGATACCTTGGCCTTGTCCCCCTCATTAAGGAAACGTACCAGGTTGCGTAGTTTTACCTGGTAATCCCCTTCTTCCGTCCCTGGACGAAACTTGATTTCTTTTACCTGAACCTGTTTTTGGTTCTTTTTCGCTGCTGCGGTCTGCTTCTTCTTCTCGAAAAGATGCTTGCCATAATCCATGATGCGGCACACAGGAGGTACTGCATCGGCGGAAATTTCCACCAAGTCCAGCTTGGCTTCATCAGCAGCGCGTAGCGCTTCATCAATCGAGACGACGCCAATCTGTTGGCCGTCAGCACCAATCAACCGGACTTCACGAGCCGAGATATTCTCGTTGATCGGAGCCTTGGGTTGAGTTCGCTTATCCTGTCTCATTTCACGCTTAATAGTCATTACTCCAATTCTTGTCGACCGCGACGAGCAACTGCTTGAGCTAGAAGCTCCTTGAAGTCCGCAATAGGCATTGAGCCCAGATCAGCACCTTCACGCGTGCGTACAGCCACGGCTCTTGATTCAACTTCCCGATCGCCTATAACAAGAAGATAGGGAACCTTGAGCAAAGTATGCTCCCGAATTTTAAAGCCGATTTTCTCGTTTCTCAAGTCAGCTTTAGTTCGGAAACCGCTTTGATCAAGAATTTGCACCACTTCGTTAGCGAAATCGGCCTGTTTGTCAGTGATATTCATGACCACTGTCTGAGTTGGAGCAAGCCACGCCGGGAAAGATCCCTCGTAATGCTCAATCAAAATACCGATGAATCGCTCAAAGGAACCAAGGATAGCACGATGCAGCATTACTGGGTGCTTACGGCTATTATCTTCACTGACGTATTCAGCCCCGAGACGAGACGGCAAATTAAAATCAAGCTGTAGCGTACCGCATTGCCATACTCGACCCAGACAGTCCTTCAAAGAAAATTCAATTTTTGGACCGTAGAATGCACCTTCTCCCGGCTGCAAGTCATAGGCCAGCCCTGCATGATCAAGCGCCGCAGCTAATGCTGATTCTGCCTGATCCCACAAGTCATCTGATCCAACACGCTTTTCAGGACGGGTAGAAAGCTTCAGTTGTATATCAGTGAATCCGAAATCAGCGTAAACCGCCAAAGTAAGCTTAATGAAAGCAGCCGCCTCTTCCTGCATTTGGTCTTCTGTGCAGAAAATGTGGGCGTCATCTTGAGTAAACCCTCTGACACGCATAATGCCATGTAAAGAGCCTGATGGCTCATTACGGTGACAAGCGCCGAACTCTGCCAGACGAAGAGGCAGCTCCTTGTAACTCTTGAGCCCCTGATTAAACACCTGCACGTGACACGGGCAGTTCATTGGCTTGATAGCATAGTCACGACTTTCCGATTCAGTCGTAAACATATTGTCGGCATAGTTAGCCCAGTGGCCGGACTTTTCCCAAAGGGAACGATCCACAACTTGTGGCGTACGGATTTCGGAGTAGCCGTTCTCATGCTGAATACGGCGCATGTACTGCTCAAGCGCCTGATAAACAGTCCAGCCGTTAGGATGCCAGAACACCATTCCTGGCGCCTCTTCCTGAGTATGGAAGAGATCCAGCCGCTTGCCCAGCTTGCGGTGGTCACGTTTTTCAGCTTCTTCAATGCGCTGAATATAAGCTGCCAGCTGCTTTTTATCGGCCCAAGCCGTACCATAGATACGCTGCAGCTGTTCGTTTTTGGAGTCGCCACGCCAGTAGGCACCAGACAGCTTCGTTAGCTTAAATGCCTTCAAAAATCGGGTATTGGGCACATGCGGACCACGACACATGTCCACATACTCTTCATGATGATACAACCCCATTGCCTTTTCATCAGGCATATCTTCAATCAAGCGGAGCTTGTAATCTTCCCCTCTCGCTTTAAACGTCTCGATAACCTGCTCTCGCGGAGTCATACGCTTGATGACGTCGTAGTCCTTATCGATCAACTCACGCATCCGCGTCTCGATAGCAGCCAGATCATCCAGCGTAAAAGGGCGCTCATACGAGATGTCGTAATAGAATCCCTCATTAATAACAGGACCAATTACCATCTTCGCTGTCGGGAACAGCTGCTTTACAGCATGACCAACCAGATGAGCACAAGAGTGACGGATGATCTCCAAACCCTCTTCATCTTTAGGTGTAATAATTTGCAGGGACGCGTCATGATCAATAAAGTCGCAAGCATCCACCAGACGTCCATCTACTTTGCCTGCCAGAGTAGCTTTCGCTAATCCAGCGCCTATAGACTGAGCGACCTCTGTGACTGTAACAGGATGATCGAATAAACGTTGGCTACCGTCGGGAAGAGTAATAGTGGGCATGGCGCCTCCTTTAACAGTGGTGACCCATACCAAGGGCCACATGGTTCGGATGAGCCAGTAAGCTACAGCATCGAATTATATATCCTACCGAACGATGGCAGGCCTATGCACTTTTCAATTAATCGATGAAGGATCACTGGAGCAACAAAGAATATATATGCTTTCAGAAAATGATTAGCTATACAACCAAGCATTAGGCCATACCTAAAAATATTAGCCCTCCACACCAAGCTAATCAGTCTAGCTACCTAGTGGTTTTCACGCAGCACAACTTGAAAGCAAGCCATCACCTGGGCACTTGATCAAAGATCACTTTTGGCATGCCGTAGCTGTAAAAACTATTGATTGAAACTGAAGAATAGCCAACACAGGCCGATAACTCGCATAACCAAAGCGGGATCGACTTGCCGTGATCATTCCAGACATACCAATTGTAAGAATAAGCCTGAAAGACTACGCGTTGTTAGCAAGGGCGCTAGATTCAACGGTGTTTTCAATTACACTGAAAACAGACGAAGGAAAGCCCATTGCCTGGCGCTTTTCAAAGGGTTACTTCACGAATAAAAGAATGTTTGAGCAGATAGTAGGCCGATTGCCACTATAAAGCAGCCAGACCTTGCCTAAAAAATAAGGGCCTGACCAATCAAGTCAAGCCCTTATTACAACTGGTGCCCGGAGCCGGAATCGAACCGGCACGGAGTTTCCTCCGAGGGATTTTAAGTCCCTTGCGTCTACCGATTTCGCCATCCGGGCGGTAGCGCTCTACACTGAGCATTTAGCTAGGGATAGATAGCACACAATCCAACTTAGCCAGCACAGCGAACAACAAAGTAAAAATAAAAAGCCCTACAGACCGCTAGATCTGCAGGGCTACATAGTGGAGGCCGAGGTCGGAATCGAACCGGCGTACACGGATTTGCAATCCGCTGCATGACCACTCTGCCACCCGGCCTCATAAGCCAACCCCAATTAAAGCGGAGCTGACTGACAAACTGGAGCGGGAAACGAGACTCGAACTCGCGACCCCGACCTTGGCAAGGTCGTGCTCTACCAACTGAGCTATTCCCGCGTCTTGGTGACGGGCGCCATTCTATACAATCCAACGACGCTGTCAACTCATTGATTCAAAAAAGTTATTTTTTCTTCGTTATGCTCAGATGCGGCCAAGCCGCAAGCAGATAACTGCACATAGACCAAAGCGTAAGCGCAGCCGCAATGATCAGAAGAACATACCCTGTCAAAACCCAGAACGTCAGTTGAGGAGGATTAGCCAACAGCACAATCAAAGATACCATCTGCGCCGCTGTTTTCCATTTGCCAAGACTAGATACAGCTACTTGAGCTCGCGCCCCTAATTCTGCCATCCACTCACGAAGGGCTGACACTACAATTTCTCGACCAATAATAATGGTAGCAGGCAACGTTAACCAAATAGTGGCATGTTCCTGCACCAGAAGCACCAAGGCCACCGCAACCATGAGCTTGTCAGCAACCGGGTCCAGAAAAGCTCCGAATGGAGTACTCTGTTTCCATCGACGAGCCAAGTAGCCATCCAGCCAATCAGTAAAACTAGCCAAGGCAAACACTGAACTCGCCGCCCAATAGCTCCAAGAAACCGGCATGTAAAACAGAGCAATAAAGAAAGGAATGAGCAGAACGCGCAGAACAGTAAGCAGGTTAGGAATGTTCATTGGCACAGGAAATATATGAATGTCTGGACATTCTACTCACTGTGCAGTGCAGCATAAATCTGCTCAGCTAGTTTTTTGCTAATTCCTGGCGCCTTGGCTATCTCATCGACACTTGCACGATTAAGCTCTTGCAGGCCTCCGAAGTACTTAAGCAGCTCTCTACGCCGCTTCGGCCCTACTCCTGCAACATCTTCAAGTGTAGATGTCCTACGCGCCTTCCCTCTTCTTGCTCGATGCCCCGTAATAGCAAAGCGATGCGCCTCGTCACGAATCTGCTGTATTAGGTGCAATGCAGGAGAGTGACCCGGCAAGCTGAACTCATTAGAGGGATCATTCAGATAGAGCGTCTCCAAACCTGGCTTGCGAGTTACACCCTTAGCCACACCCAACAAGACGAGATCCGGAACCGCCAGCTCTTGAAGCACATCACGAGCCATTGCCAACTGCCCCTTACCGCCATCCACCAGTAAGATATCAGGCATTTTACCCTCCCCATCCTTGAGCTTACTGAAACGACGGGTCAACGCCTGATGCATGGCAGCATAATCATCACCTGCCGTAACACCCTCAATATTGTATCGGCGATAATCAGATTTAATAGGCCCCTCAGGACCAAACACCACACAGGAAGCAACTGTAGCCTCCCCACTTGAGTGGCTAATATCAAAGCACTCCAACCTTTGTGGCGCCTCAGCCAACCCCAACACATCCGTAAGCGCCTCAAAACGAGCAGCCATATGCTGGCGATTAGCAAGCCGAGTATTAAGCGCCTGCTCAGCATTTGTCACAGCCAATTGCTGCCAGCGGGCACGAGTGCCTCGAACACGATGCGAGATCTCAAGACCTCGAGAATGCAATTCGTTAAAGGCACTTATGAGGGTTGGGAAGTCCTCATGAACGGTATTTACGATGACTTCATCGGGCAAATCCCGCTCCATATGAGCAAGATAATACTGTTCCAAAAATGCAAGAAGAACGTCATGGGGCTCCTCCTCAATCGCAACCTGCGGGAAAAAGTTTTTGCTACCAAGAACACGGCCGCCACGCACAGTGATTAGATGAACGCATGCACCACCCGGATTCACCATCGCAGCGATAATATCTACATCCCCGCTCCCACCCTCTATATGCTGCTGATCCTGCACTCGTCGCACTAAGGCAATTTGATCACGCAGCTCGGCGGCCCGTTCAAAATCCAAAGCTATGGCAGCCTTTTCCATAACTGCACTTAGCTCTTCAGCCAAGGCATTGCTGCGCCCCTCCAGGAACATAGCCGAATGACGAACATCTTCAGCATATTCCTCTCGGGAAACCATATTGGTGCACGGACCCTTGCAGCGCTTGATTTGATATTGAAGACAGGGGCGAGTACGGTTTTTGAAAAAACCGTCCTCACACTGGCGCACCATAAATGCCTTTTGCAAGAGATTCAGACTTTCACGGATAGCACCCGCGCTCGGATACGGACCGAAATAGCGGCCCCGTTCCTTTTTAGCGCCTCTGTGGATAGCAAGCCGAGGAAACTCATCCTCAGTTGACAGAAATACATAAGGATAGGATTTGTCATCCCGAAGGAGAATATTGTAAGGGGGGCGTAACTGCTTGATAAGGTTCTGCTCAAGCAGAAGCGCCTCTGTCTCATTCCCAGTAATAGTTATCTCAATCTGGGAAATTTTTGCTACTAACGCGGCTGTCTTGGGAGCCAAGCCAGTTTTGCGGAAGTAACTCGAAAGGCGCTTTTTGAGATTCTTTGCTTTTCCGACATAAAGCACCTTGGAGCTTTCGTCGAACATTCGATAAACACCTGGCCGAGAACTGCAGCCAGAAAGAAAAGCAGAAGGATCAAACGTTTCGGTCATTTCAACTCGTAGCGTCTACCATCCCGTGACGAACTGCTAATAAAGCCAGCTCCACATCACTGGTAATGGAGAGTTTCTCGTAAATACGATAACGATAGGTGTTAACGGTCTTGGGCGACAGGCAAAGCTTATCGGAGATCACCTGAACCTTATGGCAATTAGCAATCATCAATGCGATCTGGATTTCGCGCTCTGAAAGAAGATCAAACGGCGAGCCATTGCTTTGAGGTTGAAAAGACTTTAGCGCTAACTGCTGAGCAATCTGAGCACTTATGTACCGCTGACCGCCAAATGCATGACGTATAGCAGTAATCATCTCCTGGATATCCGCACCTTTTGTAAGATAACCAGAAGCCCCAGCCTGCAACAGACGAGTCGGAAAGGGATCTTCCTCACATGCCGTTACTGCAATGACCTTTACCTCGGGATGACTACGAAGAAGCTTTCGAGTAGCTTCCAAACCGCCGATGCCTGGCATCTTGACGTCCATGAGGACCACATCAGGCTTTAACTCTCTGACAAGCTTTAATCCATTCTCGCCAGAATCTGCCTGACCAATGACCTGAATGCCATCGACATCCGCCAACATACGGATAATACCGGCCCTTACCAGATCATGGTCGTCGACCACCAGCACTTTAATCACCGTGCACCTCATAACGCTGATGCATAAGCCAATTAAAAGCCTAAGACTCGTCTCAAGCTAATAAATGCGAAAGAATGTGTAGCGACTATACACAAGTCAGAGATAAACGCACGATGACTTGGAGCAAGAAGATGGCGGAGGCGGTGAGATTCGAACTCACGGAAGAGTCTCCCCTTCGACGGTTTTCAAGACCGTTGCCTTAAACCACTCGGCCACACCTCCGCAGGTGCGGGCCGCAATATTACCCGAACGAAACACGCTGTCAAACACTTAAATCTATTTTTTTTCAAAGAGTTGTTATTATCTTATGGTATGAATAGGTTTCGACCACATTAGGAGTGTCGTTATGAACGAGCGTCAATATGCCTTCAACCCTGCGGTTGCCGAACGGCGCGACATTAGTCGCACGCTGCGCAACACCTATGCTCTGTTGGGAATGACGCTGGCCTTCAGTGGCTTGGTAGCTTACGTCTCGCAGCAGATGCGTGTTGCATATCCCAACATATTTGTAGTTCTGATCGGCTTTTATGGTCTGTTCTTTCTCACTGTGAAATTGCGTAACAGTGGTTGGGGGCTGGTCAGCACGTTTGCGCTTACCGGCTTCATGGGCTACACCCTAGGCCCGATACTGAATATGTATCTGGGCCTGCCTAATGGCGGAAGCATCATTTCTTCTGCCTTAGGCATGACTGCCCTGGTCTTCTTTGGCCTGTCGGCATATGCACTGATTACCCGCAAAGACATGAGCTTTTTGTCGGGCTTTCTAATGGCCGGATTCTGGATATTGCTAGGCGCAATAGCGCTGTCGTTCTTTGTGAATATCAGCGGCTTGCAGCTTGCGATCAGTGCGGGCTTTGTACTGTTTGCCTCGGCAGCAATTCTGTTCCAAACCAGCGCCATCATCCATGGCGGGGAAGATAATTACATCATGGCTACCATCAGCCTATACGTATCGATATACAATCTGTTTGTCAGCCTGCTTCAGTTGCTAGGCTTTGCCAGCAGCAATGATTAACGAGACGTGCACTGGAGAGGCCCGCTTCGGCGGGCCTTTTTTATTTATGAAATTTGCTATCGTTGTATTTTCCGCACCTCACTCGCCCTCCTCCCGAAGAGCCCTTCGGTTTGCTGAGGCCGTGTTGTCCGCGCACCATGAAATCACTCGTCTTTTTTTCTATCAGGATGGAGTACACAATGCCTCTTCATCCATCGTAACGCCTCAAGATGAGCAAGACTGGGCGGGCCAATGGGGCTTATTCATTCAGCAAAATAAGCTGGATTCAGTCGTCTGCATTTCTGCCGCTTTACGGCGCGGCATTCTGAGCTCGGAAGAGGCTCATCGCCATGGGCGCCAGAGTGCCAACCTTTACGAGCCCTGGCAGCTTTCTGGTCTAGGGCAGCTTCATGAGGCTGCACAGGAAGCCGATCGCCTCATTTGCTTTGGAGACATTTAATGGCAAAGTCGCTGCTCATTATTAGTCGGCAAGCGCCATGGTCGGGCATGGCAGCCCGAGAAGCCCTAGACATTGCCCTAGCAGGCGGCGCTTTCGATTTACCCATTGCCATGCTCTTTATGGATGACGGTATTTTCCAATTACAACCCTCTCAGGCCGCTTCACATCTTGAGCAAAAAGATCTGACCGCTAATCTACAAGCTCTTCCCTTGTTCGGCGTAGACAAACTGTATGCATTGGAAAGCAGCTTACTGGAGCGCAACGTAATGCAATCAACGCTTGAACTGGAAGTTGAGATCCTATCTACCGAAGAGGCTCGGCTGCTTTTAAATCAGCACAACATGGTGATTACACTGTGAAGACGCTTCACCTTATCTTGGCTTCGCCTTTCCAGAGCAGGATGCTAGACAGCGCCCTACCGCTACTTGCGGAGCAGGATGCACTTTTATTAATGGGCGACGCTACATACCTGCTACAAGAAAGCTCGCGAACAGCGGCTCTGCTTGAAACACTTCAAACCGGCGTCAAAGGCTTTGCTCTTCAAGAAGATGTCGAGGCCCGTGGACTCAGAGAAACATCTCGTTTTGAAATGATTGACTATGATCGTTTTGTGGCTCTTTGTGTAGCTTATGACAAGGTACATAGCTGGCCATGACTGCACTCAATGTTGACAAGGAAGGCTATTTACTGGATCTGGAAGACTGGTCCGTTGAAATAGCTGAGGAACTGGCTCTGCGGGAGGATCTCTCTCTAACGCCTGAACATTGGGAAATCCTTCATGCACTCAGAGATTTCTATACTGAGTTCCAGCTTTCCCCAGCTAATCGTCCGCTGATTAAATATATTGCGCAAACCTTAGGTCCCGAGAAGGGTAACAGCCTTCATTTGAATCTCCTTTTCAAAGGAAGCCCCGCCAAGCTAGCAGCCAAGCTGGCAGGACTTCCAAAACCGACTAATTGCTTATGATAATGACGCCTGAAGAACATCCCTTTGCTCAATTCATACGCATACTCGGCAAAGGTAAACGCGGTTCACGCAGCCTAACTCGCGAAGAAGCCCAGTGCGCCATGGGGATGATCCTTGAGGGAAATGTCGAGGATGTTCAACTCGGCGCTTTTCTTATGCTGCTTCGACACAAGGAAGAAAGCGCAGAAGAGCTTGCCGGCTTTACCGATGCTATTCGAGCACATCTCAACGCCCCGACCATTCCAGTAGATCTGGACTGGCCTAGCTATGCAGGTAAAAAACGCCACTTACCATGGTTTCTGCTTGCCACCAAATGCCTGTCATCCCATGGTGTGCGGATTCTGATTCACGGCGGCGGCGCTCATACAGCAGGACGACTATATACTGAGCAGGTTCTAGAAACGCTGGGTATTCATCTTTGTAACGATTGGCACCAGACACAGGAAGCTTTAAATAAAGACCACCTGGCGTTTATGCCACTGGAAAACTGGATGCCTGCCTTGCAGCATATGATCAACTTACGCAACACGTTGGGATTGCGTTCGCCTATTCATTCGCTGGTCAGACTGTTAAATCCGCTCAACGCAACTTGCATCCTGCAAAGTATCTTTCACCCAGGCTACCAACCCATTCACCGTGAAGCCAGCCGCCTATTAGGCGACAAGGCTATCGTGATTAAAGGCGAAGGCGGTGAAATTGAAGTCAACCCAGACAATGATTTTCATCTCTATGGCACAGAGTACGGCACTGAATGGAATGAAGCCTGGCCTGCACTTTCAGAAAGAAGACACGTCAAACCTGAGCGGCTGGATGCCAATCATCTATTGGATGTATGGACCGGCAAAGCAAACGATGCCTACGGCGAACTGGCCGTTCTTTCTACGATAGCCTTGGGTTTGAGAGCGCTTGGCCACAGCCGGGAAGCCGCTCTAGCCAAGGCAAAAGATTACTGGAGCCAACGTCACTAATAGACGGCTCCACAATATGAGAGGAGCCGATGGGCCTATTGATAGAAGGCAAATGGCAGGACCGCTGGTACGACACCGGCGAAGATGGAAGCTTCAAGCGGGAAAGCGCCCAGTTCAGACACTGGGTAACGTCCACTGGTGAGCCTGGCCCTACAGGCGAGGCAGGCTTCGAGGCAGACGCTTGTATATTTCTCTAGCCTGCCCCTGGGCTCATCGCACCCTTATTTTCCGAAAGCTTAAAGGCCTTGAGAGTATTATCGACGTATCCGTTGTTAGTTGGCTTATGAAGGACAAAGGATGGACTTTTGATCAAACGCTCGGCTCAACGGGTGACACACTTGATGAAGCCAAGCGGTTCCTTTATGAGCGCTACCTAGAGGCTACACCTCATTACACAGGTCGCGTTACAGTACCAATGCTTTGGGATAACAAGCATAAGTGCATCGTTAACAATGAGTCTGCCGATATCATCCGCATGATGAATCATGCATTTGACGGACTGACAGGCAACAGCATCGATTTTTATCCAGAACCATTACAGCAAGACATCGACTCACTTAACGAGCTTATCTATGCCAAGGTGAATAACGGTGTTTATAAGGCTGGATTTGCAACAGAGCAGTACGCTTACGAACTCGCCTTTGAAGAGCTGTTTACTACTCTTGATCAACTAGAAAATCGCCTGAGCAGGCATCGCTATCTGACAGGAAAATACCTGACAGAAGCAGATTGGCGACTTTTTACAACATTAATACGGTTCGACTCAGTCTATTACGGACACTTCAAATGCAATCTACGCCGCATTACAGACTACCCTAACCTTCAGGGATGGCTGAAGGAGCTCTATCAGTGGCCAGGCATTGCAGGGACTGTCAACTTTGAGCATATCAAGCATCACTATTATGGCAGTCACGAAACGATTAACCCTAACGGGATCATTCCCAAAGGGCCAGCACTCGACTTAACGTCGCCTCACGATCGAGAGCAGTTGCCCGCTGTAGGTTTATGGCAGCGTGACCGTTAAGGATGCGATTGGCCTTCGAACCAGGCCAGCTTTTCACGCAAGGTTACGACCTCACCTACGATTATTAGCGTAGGCGCATGAACCTCATGGCGCGCTACGAGAACAGGTAAATCTGCCAGCGTTCCCGTAAATACACGCTGACTTGAGGTGGTGCCTTGCTGAACCAAGGCGGCCGGCGTACAAGCGTCACGCCCGTGCTTGATAAGCTGCTCGCAAATGATTGGTAGCCCAACCAACCCCATATAAAAAACCAACGTTTGCCCCGGAGAGGTCAAATCACTCCATGGCAAATCACAGGTGTCATTTTTTAAATGGCCTGTGATAAAGCGTACAGATTGGGCATAGTCTCTGTGCGTCAGCGGTATGCCGGCATAGGCCGCACAGCCACTGGCAGCTGTAATACCCGGCACTACCTGGAATCCGATCCCATGGGCAGCCAGACGCTCAATTTCTTCGCCCCCGCGCCCAAAGATAAACGGATCGCCGCCTTTAAGTCTTAGGACACGCTTACCTTGACCGGCCAGATCAATTAAAAGCTGATTGATTTCTTCTTGCGGAACCGCGTGCTCAGCTCTTTTTTTGCCCACATAGATTCTATCAGCGTCTCTACGACACATATCCAGGATAGCGGGAGCAACCAAGCGATCGTATAAGACTACATCGGCCTGCTGCATGAGGCGTAAAGCCCTAAATGTCAGCAAGTCAGGATCGCCCGGTCCCGCGCCCACCAGATAGACTTCGCCCTTAACGCTTGAGGATGCGTTACAAAGTTTCTCTTCAAGCAAACGCTCAGCTACTTGAGGCTGGCCAGCGAGTACCTTTTCGCCAATTTCGCTTTGGAATACCTCTTCCCAGAAAACGCGCCTCGCCTGGACATCACCAAAACGGCGCTTAACCTTAGAACGAAATTTCTTAGCCAGGCCGGCTAGCTCACCATATGCAGCAGGTATCCAACTCTCTAGTTTGGCTCGTACAAGCCTAGCCAAGACAGGCGCATCTCCCCCGCTCGAAACCGCGACAATCAAAGGTGAGCGGTCAATAATTGCAGGAAAGATAACAGTGCACAGTGTAGGAGAGTCCACCACATTAACTGGCACACCTATCGCCTTGGCTTGGGCCGAAACCTGGATGTTAAGGTCTTCATTATCGGTTGCAGCAATAACCAGGACAGCCCCACCCATATCATCTGCCTGGTAGGGCCGCTCGATCAACGAATCGCCACCATTTTCAATCAATTCTCGCATGGCCGGATGAATGTGTGGCGCAACAACCTTGAGCATTGCCCCAGCATCCTTAAGTAAACGCGCCTTGCGTAAAGCGACCTCACCTCCACCAACAATCAGTACAGGGCGGCCGCTCAGATTGTGAAACAGTGGCAAGAACTCCATCAGCCAATAACCTCAACGCCACCCATGTACGGCTTGAGGACTTCCGGTACGCGAATGGTTCCATCGGCTTGTTGATAATTTTCCAGCACAGCCACTAACGTACGACCCACTGCTAAGCCCGAGCCGTTTAATGTATGTACCAGCTCTGGCTTGCCCGTTTCCGGGTTACGCCACCGAGCCTGCATACGGCGCGCCTGGAAATCACCGCAATTAGAGCAGGAAGAAATCTCGCGATATTTATCCTGACTCGGAATCCATACTTCAAGGTCATACGTTTTGGTGGCACTGAAGCCCATATCGCCAGTGCAGAGAGCAAGCACACGATAGGGCAACTCTAGAAGTTGCAGAACACGCTCAGCATGACCTGTCAGAGCCTCTAATGCCTCGAAAGATTTTGCAGGCTCAACGATATGTACCATTTCAACCTTATCGAACTGGTGCTGACGGATCATGCCCCGCGTATCGCGTCCGGAAGCACCCGCCTCGCTACGGAAGCATGGGGTATGGGCTACCAACTGAATAGGCAGTGCCTTGGTGTCCAAAATCCTGCCTGCTGCGATATTGGTCAATGTGACCTCCGCAGTCGGGATCAGATAAAGCGGACTTTCACCGTCACGCGGAACCTTGAACAGATCTTCCTCAAACTTAGGAAGCTGCCCTGTGCCTTGTAAGGTCTCGGCCTGGACAAGATAAGGTGTGTAAGCCTCCTCGTAACCATGCTCGCCCGTATGCAGATTGATCATAAACTGCGCCAATGCACGGTGTAGACGGGCTATAGGGCCTCGCATCAAGGCAAAGCGAGCACCCGAGAAGCGAGAGGCCGTATCAAAATCCAACCAACCATGAGCTTCACCCAGGGTTACATGATCCTTAACCTCAAAGTCAAAACGCTTAGGAGTGCCCCAACGGCGAACCTCTACGTTCTCCTCCTCGCTGGTGCCTACTGGAACGGACTCATGTGGCAAGTTAGGCAGCCCTAGCAGCAGAGCATCCAATTCAGACTGAATCACGTCCAGCTCACGCTTGGCGGTCTCCAGTTCGCCTCCCATACGGTCCACATCGGCCAGAAGCGGCGCGATGTCTTCACCGCGCGCCTTGGCTTGACCAATGGCCTTTGATCGACTGTTACGTTCAGCCTGAAGCTCCTCGGTACGTGTTTGCACAGACTTGCGAGTTGATTCCAAGGATTCGATGCGCTGTACATCAAGCGTGAAACCACGCGCGGCAAGGCGTTCTGCCACTTCCTGAGGCTGTGTACGTACCAGTTTTGCATCAAGCATGTTTTTTCTCGTATCAGAGTTTTGTCAATGACAGGCCTGCCCACGTAGCAAGCAAACCACCTACGACGCTGGCCGTGGCATATCCAATGGCAAGCAAAGCCTGGCCACCTTCCAGCAAGCGTAATGTATCAAGGGAAAAGGAAGAAAAAGTTGTTAAGCCACCTAGAAAGCCAACGATAAGCCCTGCTCTTAGCTCCGCAGGCACATCAGGTCGAATAAGGAAAAGACCGTATAAAACACCGATCAGCAAGCAGCCCACATAGTTGACGATCAATGTGCCCATGTAGAAATGCTTAGGCCAGCTCGCCGTTATCCAGGATGTCGTGATAAATCGCAACAGAGTGCCTAGTACACCACCCGCTGCGATAGCCAGGATCATGGGCGTCATGGCGCTTTCCGCCGCTGGCGCAGACTGGCCCTATCCAAGTCAGCCAAATGACTGAGCTTGTCACGAATTTTGAGTTCTAAACCGCGCGGTACAGGCTCGTAGTAATGAACCGGCGCCTTATCCTCGGGAAAATAATCTTCACCTGCCGCATATGCATCAGGTTCATCATGTGCATAGCGATACTTCTCACCATACCCCAACGACTTCATCAGTTTGGTTGGCGCATTACGAAGATGTACAGGAACTTCATGAGAGCCATTCTGCCTGACATCTGCCATTGCCATGTTGAATGCTTTGTATACCGCATTGCTTTTAGGCGCACAGGCCAAGTAAACCAAGGCCTGCGCAATAGCAAGCTCACCCTCCGGGCTGCCCAACCGCTCTTGGACATCCCAGGCAGAAAGACAGATTGATAATGCACGCGGATCGGCATTACCGATATCTTCACTGGCCATCCGCACAACACGACGAGCAATGTAAAGCGGATCGCAGCCTCCATCGATCATACGGGCATACCAATATAAGGTTGCGTCGGGATTAGAACCCCGAACAGACTTATGCAACGCAGAAATTTGATCGTAAAACGCTTCACCGCCTTTATCGAAACGGCGGCGCCCATCACCGAGCAAGCTTTGTAAAAGATCCGGGCTTATGTCTGAGCCGTCTTCAGCCAGATCGGCCGCATTTTCAAGTAGATTGAGTAATCTGCGGCCGTCTCCATCGGCAGCGGCCAATAAAATCTTCCGACTTTCTTCTGGAAGGCTTAACCGGCGCTTACCAAGGCCCTTGTCTTCAAACAGCGCTCGATTGGTAAGCTGAGTTAAGGCCTCTTCATCCAGGCTTTTGAGAACATAAACACGTGCTCTCGAAAGAAGCGCATTATTAAGTTCAAAGGAAGGGTTTTCAGTCGTCGCTCCAATAAACAAAAGGGTGCCGTCTTCCACATAGGGAAGAAACGCATCTTGCTGAGATTTATTGAAGCGGTGAACTTCATCAACAAACAATATGGTTCGACGCCCATACTGAGCAGCCTGCTGCCGGGCTATCTCAACAGCCTGACGGATCTCCTTTACACCGGAAAGAACCGCCGAGATCGTCTCGAAATGAGCATCGCTGACTTCAGCCAGCAAACGCGCCAATGTCGTCTTGCCGACGCCTGGTGGGCCCCAGAAAATCATGGAATGCAGCGCGCCCTGCTCCAGTGCTTCTCGCAGAGGTTTTCCTCGGGCAAGCAAATGCTGCTGGCCAACGTATTCGTCCAGGGTGGTGGCACGCATACGAGCAGCCAGCGGCTGAGCCACTGGCGTTGCGCGGAATAGATCCATGGGGCAGGATCACTCCTGAATGACGTCGGCACCTTTAGGAATTTCAAACACGAATTCCGAGGCGTTTACCGGCTCATTCATTTTTACGTTGAAGAACAGGATATTGGTGCGTTGACCGACGCTATCGATCAGCTGCATATCGTTGATTACGTTACCGCGAAATGAGAGGCGCAAGCTGTCAAACAGCGTATCGCTGGTTTTAGGCTTGAGTACAAAATCAGTCAAGTTACCGCTTTGCTTGTAGGTAATTGTAAAACTGTCCTCAATTTTCGACACATCACCGGACAATAGCAACGCAGGCGTCTGGGTTAGGCGCTGATCCAGCTTCTGAATAGTCACCTGCTCAAGGTCTGGATCGTATAGCCATACCTTTTGCCCATCAGACACCAGCAACTGCTCCATGGGAGAGTCTGTATGCCAACGAAAAAGACCTGGCCGCTTGAGACTCAGATTACCCGCAGCCTCCTGAAGACGGGTGCCGGAGCCATCTAGAGTCAGCTGGGAAAAGCGAGCCGTCATAGTCTGCGCTTTCTCCAGATACTGGGAAAGACGGTCCGCTGCATCCGATGCAGCCTGAGCCGAGACGCTTAGAAAAGTTGTAATTGCCAGGGCAAACAAGCGAGTCAATCGCATGGAATTCCTCTTAAACATTGGTTAATCACGCACAGGAGAAGGTGCAATCACCTCTCTTGAACCGTTCGTATTCATAGGCGTGACAACTCCAGCCATCTCCATGGCCTCGATCATTCGCGCAGCACGGTTATAACCGATCTTGAGCTTGCGCTGAACCGCAGAAATCGAGGCCCTGCGGCTTTCGGTTACAAAGCGGACAGCCTCATCGTAAAGGGGATCGTCTTCATTTCCTTCACTGCCATCACCACCGCTACCACCCTCAAAGGAGCCACCGCCCTCATCTGCTCCCGCAAGGATGTCTTCAATGTAGTCAGGCGCGCCGCGTTGTTTCCAGGCTTCAACCAGGCGATGCACCTCGTCATCTGAGACGAAAGCGCCATGGACACGAATAGGAAGACCCGTGCCTGGTGGGAGATAGAGCATGTCACCATGCCCCAGCAGCTGTTCTGCACCACCCTGATCAAGAATGGTTCGAGAGTCGATCTTGCTCGATACTTGGAAAGCCATACGCGTCGGGATGTTAGCTTTGATCAGGCCGGTAATCACATCTACCGAAGGGCGCTGCGTGGCCAGGATCAGGTGAATACCTGCAGCACGCGCCTTTTGAGCAATACGCGCAATCAGTTCTTCCACTTTTTTGCCAACAATCATCATCATGTCGGCGAATTCATCGACAACTACAACGATCGTAGGCAGCGCTTTTAGAAGCGGCGCTTCGTCATCCATGCTTTCGCGTCGATAAAGAGGATCTGTCAGAGGTGTCCCTGCCTCCTCCGCGTCCTTGATCTTGCGGTTGAAGCCAGCAAGGTTTCTGACCCCCATAGCAGCCATGAGCTTATAGCGCCGCTCCATTTCGGCTACGCTCCAGCGCAGCGCATTGGCAGCCTCTTTCATGTCCGTCACGACAGGGCAAAGAAGGTGTGGAATGCCCTCGTAGATAGACAATTCCAACATCTTGGGGTCGATCATGATCAACCGCGCCTCTTCGGGCGTCGACTTGAACAGAATCGATAGAAGCATAGCGTTTACGCCAACGGACTTACCCGAGCCTGTGGTACCTGCTACAAGCAAGTGCGGCATTTTGGCCAAATCCGCGATAACAGGCCTACCGCCAATGTCATGGCCTAGGGCGAGCGTCACGGGCGACTTGGAGGCCTCATATTCAGGAGACTCCAATACTTCAGAAAAACGCACCATCTGTCGGTCTTCATTTGGAATCTCGATACCAACAGTAGTTTTGCCCGGAATGACCTCAACAACCCGAACACTGAAAACAGCCAGTGAGCGCGCCAGATCTTTCGCCAAGTTAGAAATACGGCTGACTTTCACTCCAGCAGCAGGTTGTATCTCAAAACGAGTAATGACTGGTCCCGGGTGAACCGACTCGACTGTGACCTCGACACCAAACTCCTTGAGTTTTATCTCAAGCAGACGTGACATCGTCTCAAGCGACTCTGGAGAAAAACTCTGCTGTTTTTTCTCTGCCGGATCCAGCAAGGATATCGGTGGTATCGTACCTTCAACGGCTGAATCAACAACGTGCGCGGCAGGCGGAGCGGATCGTTTTGCCTCGATCGGCTTAGGGATCGGAGCAGGCGCTGGCATATTAATCTGAGGTGCTGGCTTGGCAGCTTGAGGCTTTTCCACTACAGGCCGCTCATTAACTGGCATAGCGGGAACGGACTTGCGCTCAGGCACCAGAAGAGCTTCATCATCAAGCTCAACGGTTTCAACGACACGCTCACGAGTCTTTTTAGCTTCTCGCTTGATAGGCGCCTGAGGTTCTTCCTCCTCAACCTCAAGCTCTTCATCGTCGTAATACTCTTCATCCTGCAGTTGTGAAGCAAGACGCTTCCGCTCACTGCGGCTACCCATCCAGCGGCTGGCGCCTCCCTGAACAAGCTCGAATAAATCAAGCGTAATCTTTCCTGTCAGGTCCATGACCTTAAACCAGGAGAGATCGGTAAAAACGGTCAGGCCCAACAGGAATACTGCTAAAAATAGCAATGTACTGCCCTGCACATTTAGAGCATTAAGGGCAAGTTGCCCCAGGCTTTCTCCAAGCGCACCGCCTGCCGAAGCCGGCAAATGGGCGTCAGCGTGAAAGTGAATGTAAGCCAGTGCAGAGCCTGCCAGAATAAGGAAAACCAGTCCGGTCAGACGCCATGAAAACAGCCACCCGCTCCATTCCCATGGCATATAGCGATGCCTGAACACCTGCCAGGTCTTGATGCCTAACAGCAACGGAAAAATGAAAGCGAAGTATCCCAACGCCATAAAGAGGACATCAGCCAGCCATGCGCCAGCACGCCCTGCAGCGTTGTGGATCTGATCTATACGACTGGTGTGCGTCCAGCCTGGATCAGAGGGGTCATAGGTCAATAAAGCCATCAGTGTATACAGACACAAGGCGGCTAATGCGATAAGCAACACCTCCTTCAAACGATAATGAAGGTGTTCGCGCCACTGTGTCACATGGCTGGCAGAAGTAGATTGTTTCAAACGCGACTTTTCCTGCACCGACAACGTGAAGATGAAAAGAAACAAGGCAGCATTCTACGACCCTACGCAGCTCGTTCCATACGAAAAACCGAGTCGCAACAACAATGACCTATTTTTACCACGACTTTAGCCGTGAACCATGCATTGGAACATTCTTTTGCTGTTGTGACAAAGAGTTATGCAGCATTCCTCAACAAAGTTTAAATCAAAAGGGAAAACTGGCGCTTGCCAGTAATCGGAGTTAGCCTGAAGACTACTTTGTTAACCCCCTCCCCTTCCATGCTGACTTGGTTGAAACGCGACTTTATACAATTTCCGCCGCTCAGTAGTGCGCTGAGCGAACCTAATGGGCTGCTTGCGATAGGCGGTGACCTTTCACCCGAACGCTTGATTGCCGCCTATCGTCACGGTTGCTTTCCATGGTTCCAGGCTGACCAACCCATTCTTTGGTGGTCACCCGACCCCAGAACGGTATTGATACCTGAAGAGATCCATATCTCTCGCAGCCTTGCAAAGCTGATTCGTCAGCAACGCTTTACGGTGACCTTTGACAAAGATTTTGCTCAGGTCATCAAGGGGTGCTCTGAACCACGAGATTATACCCACGAAACATGGATCACCTCGGAAATGCAGCAGGCGTATGTAGAGCTTTACAAACGAGGCATTGCTCATTCAGTCGAAGTTTGGGAAGAAGACTCGCTCGTCGGCGGCCTGTATGGCTTGGCAATCGGTAAACTATTCTTTGGAGAGTCCATGTTTAGCCGCACCGCCAACGCGTCCAAGGTTGGTTTCGCTACATTGGCTCAACAACTGGCAGAATGGGACTTCGCGCTGATTGATTGCCAAATGCCCACGCGACATCTTGAAAGCTTTGGCGCGACGAGCATTTCTCGTACGCAATTTTCGAACTATTTGGCACGATACCTGGACGAAACATCTAAAGCAGACTGGTCTTCGCAACCGGCATGACAGGATTGATTACCTTCCTCATGTTTTCCTAGAGGTAGATTATGAGCGAGCTGGCCCGATTGAAGTTTTACGCCACTCAGCCGCACACATGCAGTTACCTGCCTGACCAGCAGGCAACCACGCTCTTTCTCGACCCCGCCCAACCCATGAGCGGCCAGCTGTATGCCGAACTCTCTGAATTAGGTTTCAGGCGCAGCGGAGATCATCTATATCGACCTCACTGCCAGCAATGCAAGGCGTGCGTTCCGGCACGTATTCGCGCTGCCGATTTTGTTCCCGATAGACGTCAGAAGCGTATTCTCAAGCGAAATGCAGATATCACCATTGAAAAGCGTAGGCCTCGCTTTACAGAAGAGCATTATCGACTGTATGCACGCTACATTACGGAACGGCATGCAGACGGAGACATGTACCCTCCAAGCCGAGAACAGTTTACGACCTTTCTTATCCGGGAGCTGCCTTACGCCTTTTTTTACGAAATGCGCTTGGGCGAACGCTTGGTTGGTGTTGCAGTAACCGATGTGTTACCCAACGGCCTGTCTGCCGTGTATACCTTCTATGATCCAGACGAGGAACGTAGAAGTCTTGGTACGTTTGGCATTCTCTGGCAGATCGCGGAAACGGCACGCCTGAATCTTGAAGCGGTTTATCTCGGTTATTGGATCAAAGGCTGTCGAAAGATGTCCTATAAGACTCAATATCGGCCAATCGAACTCTTTGTCAATCAACGCTGGGTTCGAGTGTCCTGACATCAGACATGGCATCGATTGAGTTTTTCGGGCACAATGCATGCCGATTTTCCGCCTGGATGGTCCAGGCATTTTTATGTTACCGAGGGGCTTCATAACCTATGTCGAAAGAAGACAGCTTCGAAATGGAAGGTACTGTCGTCGACACCCTGCCTAACACCATGTTCCGCGTGGAGTTGGAAAATGGGCACGTCGTTACGGCGCATATTTCTGGAAAGATGCGCAAGAACTACATTCGTATCCTAACCGGAGACAAGGTGCGCGTGGAACTGACGCCCTACGATCTGAGTAAAGGTCGAATCACGTATCGCGCTCGTTGATACCTCCACAAAAAAGCCCGGCATATGCCGGGCTTTTTTGTGGGCGTAACCTCTTTATGCAGGCTCCGCCGTAGTTTCGTACTCAAAGGCTAACTCATCACCCTTGAGATCGATGTGAACCACCCCCCCATGTTCAGCCAACTCACCAAACAAGATCTCTTCAGCCAGCGGCCGCTTGATCTTATCCTGAATGAGACGCCCCATGGGCCGAGCTCCCATCTGAGGATCATAACCATTGGTAGCCAGCCAGCCGCGGGCAGCATCCGAGACCTCAAGCTGAACGCGTTTATCTTCCAGCTGAGCTTGCAACTCAGTGAGGAATTTATCCACGATGCTCTTGATGGTTTCGTGGCTAAGGCGACCAAACTGGATAATGGTATCCAGGCGGTTACGGAACTCAGGTGTAAAGCTCTTCTTGATAACTTCCATTGCGTCGGTTGAGTGATCCTGCAACGTGAAGCCGATCGAGGCACGAGAAGCGGTTTCAGCACCTGCGTTGGTCGTGAGAATCACAATAACGTTACGGAAATCAGCCTTACGGCCGTTGTTATCCGTCAACGTACCATGATCCATGACCTGCAGAAGCAGGTTAAAGACCTCAGGATGCGCCTTTTCGATCTCATCAAGCAGAAGTACACAATGCGGCGTCTTGGTAATAGCTTCAGTCAGCAGACCACCTTGGTCAAAGCCAACGTAGCCAGGAGGCGCACCGATCAAACGCGAAACGGTATGACGCTCCATATACTCCGACATATCGAAGCGGATCAATTCGATCCCTAACGCTTTAGCTAGCTGTCTTGCCACCTCTGTCTTACCAACACCGGTAGGACCGGCAAACAGGAAGGAGCCGACCGGCTTGTCGGGCGATTTAAGACCAGCTCGCGAGAGCTTGATAGCAGTCGACAGCGAGTCGATTGCCATGTCCTGACCAAATACCGTCAATTTCAGATCGCGCTCCAGATTACGCAGAAGCTCCTTGTCCGACGTATTGACCGTCTTTGGAGGAATTCGAGCAATCTTGGCAACGATGTCCTCAACCTGTGCGACTTCGATACGCTGCACACGCTTCGATTCAGGCTGTAATCGCTGGAAAGCACCCGCCTCATCAATGACGTCGATAGCCTTGTCCGGCATATGTCGATCATTAATATAACGCGCAGCCAAATCGGCGGCGGCACGCAGTGCCTCATCACTGTACTCAATACCATGATGTTGCTCAAAGCGAGCTTTCAGGCCTCGCAAGATACCAAAGGTATCTTCAACGGAAGGCTCAACCACATCAACCTTCTGGAAACGGCGCGCCAAGGCACGATCTTTCTCGAAAATACCGCGGAATTCCTGGAAGGTTGTTGAGCCGATGCAGCGGATTTCACCCGATGACAACAATGGCTTGAGCAGGTTGGAAGCATCCATTACACCACCAGATGCGGCACCCGCACCGATGATTGTGTGGATCTCGTCAATAAACAACACAGCATGGGGACGCTTACGCAACTCGTGTAGCAACCCCTTGAAGCGCTTCTCAAAATCGCCGCGGTACTTGGTACCAGCCAGCAGCGCACCCAAGTCAAGAGAATAAACGACACTATCAGCCAGCAGATCCGGCACCTGCCCATCAACGATGCGCTTAGCCAAACCTTCAGCAATCGCCGTTTTGCCTACCCCGGCCTCACCCACCAGCAAAGGATTGTTCTTGCGGCGGCGAGCCAGAATCTGGGCGACACGCTCTACTTCGTTCTCACGACCAACAAGAGGATCGATACGACCCTGACGAGCCAACTCGTTCAGATTACTTGCATAAGCCTCCAGAGGATGGTTGCTGGCGGTTGTTTCTCCGCCCTCCTCGTCAGGCTGATCCTGCTCTTGGTCTCTCTCATTGGTGCCAGGCACCTTGGAGATCCCATGAGCGATAAAATTGACAACATCAATACGCGCTACGCTCTGTTGCTTGAGCAAAAAGACCGCCTGGCTTTCCTGCTCTGAAAAAATTGCAACAAGGACGTTCGCTCCGGTTACCTCTCGCTTGCCGGAACTTTGCACATGGAAAACAGCACGCTGCAGGACACGCTGGAAACCAAGCGTAGGCTGGGTTTCACGCTCTTCATCTTGCTGCGGGATGAGCGGAGTCGTCGAGTCGATAAACTCGTGCAGATCCCGCCGCAACTTATCCATGTTCGCACCACATGCACGAAGCACTGTTGCAGCCGCTTCGTTATCCAGCAACGCGAGGAGGAGGTGTTCGACAGTCATGAATTCATGACGCTTCGTTCTTGCCTCCTTGAAGGCAAGATTGAGGGTGACTTCGAGCTCACGATTCAACATAGCTTCACCTCATAGCCAGGCACAGATCAACTTTCTATTTCAATCTCACAAAGGAGCGGATGCTGGCTCTCCCTAGCATATTGATTCACTTGCATGGCCTTGGTTTCAGCAATGTCGCGAGTAAAGACTCCACACACGGCCTTACCTTGGGTGTGAACGACCAACATTATCTGTGTGGCCTTTTCACGATTCATGCTAAAGAACTTCTCAAGCACCTCAACAACAAACTCCATCGGGGTGTAGTCGTCGTTGAACATAAGTACCTTATACAACGACGGAGCCTTCAATGCAGGTTTTGCTTCCTGGACAGCCAGGCCTGCACCGTCATCCTCGTGATGTGAAGGGCCTTGTTCTGATGTTAGTCGAATATGGCTGATTGGATGCATGCTCAAGAAATTTTTTCTAGTGAATGGATTAGAAGGTCCGCAAAGACCTTGATCTACTTCTCAGGCGAATATCGCATCGCCTTGACTAACCCTAAAAGGGTGTTAAAACCTTTGGATACCCATAAGGGTACCAGGGGTTCCGTGTTTTAGTGCGTTCAAGACTATCTGAACGGGACTGTAGTGGGATAATACTCCACCTGTGGAGTCCTTTGCAGAGGGATGCCAGCATGCTCAGCGGCAAAGTCAAGTGGTTCAACAATGCCAAGGGATACGGCTTCATAGTAGCGGAAGGAAGCGACGAAGACCTATTCGCTCATTATTCAGCAATCCAGATGGACGGCTATCGAACACTGAAAGCTGGCCAGGCCGTGAATTTTGAAATCATTCAAGGCCCCAAGGGCTTGCATGCCGTTAACATCCGCGCTGCGGAAGTAGCTGCACCAGCAAGAACTGAACGAATCAGCGAGCCTACCAATGCAAGGATGACCTCCGAGGTGTGACGCCAGGATTCGCAGTTATGCCTGAGCGGCTTTATCGCTCAGGCATAGAATCTTGCTTACCTTGCCGATCACTATGACCTAAATCCCTATCCGGATTAATAAGGTCGCGAATACGTTGTTTCAAGACCTTGGCCTCAGGAAAACCTCCATCCCGTTTTCTTTCCCATATGAGAGCCCCATCGCAAGTAATCTGAAAAGTACCACCTGTCGATGGCTCAAGGCTGACCCGACCTAGCTCAGTAGCAAAGGTACTCAACAACTCCTGCGCCATCCAGGCCGCCCGCAGTAGCCACTGGCATTGTGTGCAATAGGTAATAACCACCTCTGGCTTTTGCTCAGTCATCCCATTCTCCTCTTTTGAGCTGCTTATAATAAGCCTCTCGTCCCTCGCCTGCCTGTGGCTTGCTCATGCGCTATTTATTTCTTTGCTTACTACTGTTACTGCCAAGCCTTTCATGGAGTGATCAAGTTCGCCCTAAAACAGGGCTGGTATTGTCTGGAGGCGCAGCGCGTGGACTCGCTCATATCGGCGTATTGAAAGCACTGGAAGAACAAGGCATTCATGTCGATGCCATCGCTGGAACCAGCATGGGTGCAGTCATTGGCGGTTTGTATGCAGCTGGCTACAAAGTTGACGAAATTGAGCGCATTGCCAAAGAAATGGACTGGCAGCAGGTACTTTCGGATCAACCACCCCGAAAAGACGTTCCTTTCCGACGAAAGCAGGACGACAGAGACTTTCTCATCAAACAGCAACTCAGCTTTCGAGACGATGGAACGCTTGGCCTTCCGATTGGTGTCATTCAAGGCCAGAACCTTTCCATGCTACTGGAAAGCCTGCTGGTCCACACGAGCGAAACGCGAAACTTCGATAAATTGGCTATTCCCTTTCGTGCCGTTGCCACTGATATCGTGACAGGCGAAAAAGTTGTGTTCAGCAAGGGACATTTGCCCCGGGCTATTCGAGCCAGCATGTCAATTCCAGCCGTATTTGCACCGGTTGATGTAGACGGACGCTTGCTAGTCGATGGTGGCATGGTTGATAACATCCCTATCGATGTCGCTCGCAGCATGGGCGTTGATAGGGTTATTGCTGTTGATATCGGCACTCCACTGCTGAAACGCAAGGAGCTCACTACCGTTGTAGACGTGCTCAACCAGTCCACTACCCTGATGACACGCAACAACTCCGAAGCTCAGCTGGCAACACTCACATCCAAAGATATTTTGGTTGAACCACCGCTGGCTGCGTACACCAGCGCTGACTTTGGTAGCGTCAATGAATTAATTGACGCTGGCTATCGCGCCACTCAGGCATTGTCTTCTCGCCTGGCCAGTCTAAGGCGCCCGCCGGTGGACGATACGGACATTGCATTGTCCATTGCACGCCAGCCGGGGCAGCGAAACCCGATCATTACAGAGGTACGGATCGAAAACGACTCCAAGGTAAGCGACAGTGTTATCCGGCATTACATACGTCAATCATTAGGCGAACCGCTTGATCTAGAAAAGCTAAAAGACGATATGGGCACCATTTATGGGCTCGACTACTTTGATCAGGTGGAATACCGCATCGTCCGACAAAAGAAAAAAGGCGAAGACGATAATGCCCTTGTAATTCATGCACTCGGAAAACGCAGCGGCACTGATTTTCTGCGGCTAGGCTTGAGTCTTTCAGACGACATGGAGGGCGACAGCGCTTTCAATATAGGCGCCAGCTATCGGATAAACGGCATCAATAAATTAGGCGCCGAATGGCTGACCCGCCTTCAGGTTGGCGACAAACAAGAACTTTACACAGAGTTCTATCAGCCGCTGGATGTAGGCTCACGATATTTCTTTGCGCCCTATCTGAGTGCGGACGCACAAAACATCGAAGCCGTCCAGGATAATGATCCTATAGCTGAATATCGTCGTGAGCGGTATGGGTATGGATTTAATGTGGGGAGACAGATCAACAACAATGGCGAGATCCGCTTTGGCATTGGTCAGCGCTGGGGTAAAACGAAGGTCCATATCGGCAATTCGAATCTCCCGACCGATACCTTTAGCGAAGGCTTCTATGAGCTGAAATACTCATTCGATACCATGGATAATGTGGACTTTCCCAATGAGGGAGAAGATATTTCTGTAACCCTTCGCCAATTTGATACCAGCCTTGGCTCGGATGAGCGTTACCAGCAGATGGAGTTCAAATTAGACAAGGCGTTGACGTTTGGCCAGGACACTGTAGTTCTAGGTGGTTATTACGGCCGAACGTTCAACGATATTGACACGGTAACCAGCAGCTATCTCTTGGGCGGCGCAAGGCAACTTTCCGGTTATCGACAGGATGCCCTGTCTGGCCAGAATTACACGTTGGGGCGGCTGATCTATTATCGTCGGATGACAGAGCGCTCACTCCTACCGCTCGACTTCCCTGTTTATCTCGGAGGAAGTCTTGAGCAAGGGCGTATCTGGAACAATGGAAATAACTATGACAGCGGCTCAATCACCGCAGGTAGTATTTTCTTGGGATTCGATACTCCACTGGGGCCGCTTAACTTTAGCTATGGATTAAATGATGACGGCCAACGAGCGGTTTACCTGAATCTCGGAAATAACTTCTAAGGCTCAAATTAGACGTTTACAGCGCGCATCAAGCAATGCGCGCCAGTAGTACCTCTGCCTCATGGCGCTGTGCATCGTTTCCTTCATTGAGGATCCGCTGAAGAATAGCGCTGGCTGCCCGCATATCGCCTTGGGCCATGCAGGATTTCGCCTGTTGCAACAGAGGGCTGGCTGGATAATCGCTCAGCTCATTGTCTGCCACCGAGGCGCTCGGCACATGGCTGGCGAAATGCTCGTCCAGCGTCATGTCCAGCTCATCCACTGATGGCAACTCTCCTAACGTATAAGGAAAATCATCGTCCAGCGCCTCAGCAGGCTTGGCTTTTTCATGTCCTTGCTCAGCGTCTAGCAGCTCTGTAAGGGCAATAGCGTCATCAAAACTGAGGTCCTGTAAATCCAGATCGAAATTTTCGATATCGGCTTGAGTGGGCTTCATTTCGTCAGCTTTCAAGTCAAGCTGAGGTTTCCACTCCTCTTCCAGATCGTCGGGCAGATCAAGAGAAACCTCCAGAGGCTCCTCCTCAGCTTTGACGCTCTGCTCCTCAGCCGATTCCTCGATCATGCCTGGAAGGAGTGCCTTTAGCTGATCGATTGCCTGCGTATCGCCACCCAATTCACGAACGGCAGCCTCTTGAACGGCGAACAGCTTTCTCTCACCTAAAGCAGCCAGCACCTGGAGCAACATCATGCGCAGATCCAGGCGGCCAGGCTGCTCGGCGATGCCTTCCTCAAGCACCTCACGAGCCTGGTTATAACGTCCATAAGCCAGGTAAATTTCGGCACGTCCCAGAAATTCATCGTCAGCCTTGGGCGTGGCATGCTGGGGTGAAACAGGTATCTGAGGCTCAGCATCATGCGATTCCACATGGCTAGCTATAACCGCTGGCTCGACAAGCGGCACAAGAGCATGACCGTCATGATCGGGCTCGTCCCCTTCAGGTACACCAGTCACTACAGCAACTGTCGATTCCTCCCGTGTACGTCGACGACGTAACGCAATGACGGCCGCTGCCAGCAAGGCGGCTACAGGAACCAGCCATAAATAATAGGATGACCAGTCTTTTTCCTGCTCTGCGTCGACTTGCACCGGTGACGGTGCGACAAGAGGGCTTAGGGTCTGCGAAGCGCTCTGTTCAGGCAGCGTAGTTGGAGCAGACGGAGCAATGGTGGGTGCCTGTGAAGGATCTTCAGACGGCGCCCGGGCTACCTCTATATCACTGTCGGAAAGAGTTGACGGGGGCGGCGCCAAAGACGGATCCGCTGGCGAGGGTATATCGCTTGTTTTTTCAGAGGTACGCAGCTGAGCAACCTCCTGCTGCAACGCTGCGATCTGGTTATCCTTATCCCTTACGGTTTCATCCAGACGAGCCTGGAGTTGCTCCAATTGAGTTTGCAGCTGAGCCATACGAAGCAGAAGCTGATCCTGCTGAGCAACCGCCGTAGGTACTGTCTGCTCCACTCCAGCTTGTACCGGGGCAGTGTTCGTGGGCGACTCTGACGGTAAGGACTGTTCACGAGGAGGATTTTGCGCCGGAGCAGCAATCGATGCGCCGTTTGTTTCAGTCCCTGCTACAGGAGTAGAAAAGTCGGCAGGAAGACGTAACGTTTGCCCTACCCTGAGCCGGTGCATGTCGCCCGCGGCAAATGCATCGGTATTCAGCGAATACAAGTCCCCCATCATTTGCTGAACAGAACCTTTACCCGCCTGGCGAACCAGCTTCTGTGCAATCTGCCAGAGCGTATCGTTTGCGCGTGTCGTGTAGGTAGCAGCACCTGCCTGAAGGCCTGGTCTCGGTGTAGGCGCAGGAGGCGTAGACGGCCGCGAAGCACGGGGTGCAGCAGGACGTGATACCTCTACCTGTGCATAGCTGTTGCTCCGGCTCACCGCAGGGCTTGCAGGCACCTGATAGCCGGGCGGATCTATCAGCACAGTGAACTCACGCAACTGACGCCCGCCGGGCAGCTCAAGACCAACCAGAAAACTCAGGTACGGCTCGTTAACCGGGCGGGTCGATGTGACGCGAATATAACTCCTGCTGCCCGACTCAATCACTGGCGTGAAGTGCATGTCGCTCATGAACTGAGTACGATCGAGGCCAGAACGCGCAAACTCGTCATTAGACGCAAGGCCGATGTGAAAATCGCCGGCCTCAAGCTCACCGACATCCACCAGCTCGATGCGCGCGCTAAGAGGCTGATAGAGGGAAGACTGAAGCGTGATGTTGCCCAGCCCGACCGCAAAGGCAGAGTTACTGCCAACGCCCAGCACCAGGCCGGATACCATTATGAGAGTTCGAAAACGATTAACGTTTTTCGTGGCCATTCAGCGCCCTAACTGCAAATAAAAAAATTACCGCCCTGACAACGGCAACGGCTGCGCTCGTAGAAAATTTAGAAAATCGACTAGCGAGCGCCATTCAAAAAAAGTAGCACTGAAAGTATAGAGGGACAAACCGATGCGACGCGGCCCTCAGCGGAGCCGCGAAGATTCCGATTACTGGCCTCGTTTTTCGAGGTTGGCCAGTACTTTCTGATGGACTTGCTGGCAAATATCAATCGCGGAGTCATCAATACCCGCCAGCAACTCTTCACGCAGCTCATCCGCAATGGCTTGGATCTTTTCAATAAGCGGGCCAGCGGCAGCTGTCAGCATGATGCGCTTGGCTCGACGATCTTCACTCACCGCCACTCGGCGCACCAGTTTCTGAGCTTCAAGTCCGTCCAAAAGACGAGCCAATGTTGGCCCCTCTACACTGACACTTTGGGCCAGCTCTCGTTGAGTAGGATGCTGATCCTTCATGCGTGCAAGGGTCAGCAAGACCTGCCAGCGCGCCTGGGATAAACCCAAATGGCTCAGACGGCGATCAAGCTCTGCTCGCCAGGCACGCGAAACATGGAAAAGCTGGCGACCAAAGAGATGGGGATCGTTTTGCGGCATGGACCAATGACCTTATCGTTTTGACGGTTATTATTGTTTAGCTATTAAACAGCCTACAATCTAGTTTTGGTAGTGAGTTTATCCCCGCAATCAGTACATTTGGCAGCTTATCTCTCTTCACTCTGCAAGCTCTGCAGCCAGTGCAGCCCTTATGCAATACAAAACGCCGACAGGCACTTGGTCAGCGAATCGATCCGCCAGCGCTGCTGCTGGAGGCAAGTCGCCCTCTTCCTCCAGAAACGCATCCTGGATTTCGCCTACAAGATCATCGGGCAGCTCAAGCGCCTGCTCCAGTGAAAGCTGCTGTCGTGCAATAGCCTCCGCCAGAATGCTGTACACATTTTTCTCAGAGCAGGAAAGCTGCCGTGAGATTTGCGGAGGCGTCATACCCGCACGGACCAGGGTAATGACCTCATGACGAACATCGGCAACAAGCTCCGGTGCTGATGGAGCGTCTGTCAGCACATCAAGAAAAGCCTGGCCATACCGTTCAAGCTTACGCGCACCTACGCCACTGATACGCCCCATATCGTGCAAGGTTCGTGGCTGCCCCCGCAACATTTCCAACAAGGTTGCATCAGGGAAAATGACATAAGGAGGCACTCCATGCTCTTCTGCCAGTTTCCGACGCAGCGTACGCAGGGCCTCCCACTGCTGACGCTCTTCAGAGCGTACCAATTGGCTGGCTGCGCTGGGGCCGGAATTGTTACCGCGTGTACGCTGCGGCTTGGGATCACGGCGTAGCTCGAGCGTCGTTTCCCCACGCAGAAGCGGACGGCATGCCTCCGTCAGACGGAGACCACCAAAGCCGTCTACATCCACGTCAGCGAAACCACGTGCTACCAGCTGACGAAAGAGGGTTCGCCATTCATCTTCAGCCAGCGATTTACCAAGGCCAAAAACAGCCAGACGCTCATGCCCTAGACTTTTGATCTTGTCATTTTCCCGCCCCAGCAGGATATCGACCAGATGGCCTACGCCATACCGCTGACCGCTTCTATAGATGGCTGACAATGCCTGCCGAGCCGGCTGGGTGGCATCCCAGGTTTCGACACCGTCTACGCAGTTATCACAATGCCCACAGGGCTCAGGCAATGTTTCATCGAAATAGGCCAGCAGTACCTGCCGGCGGCAGCGTGTCTCTTCGCACAATGCCAGCATGGCTTCGAGTTTGTTGCGCTCTACGCGCTTATGACGCTCATCCCCTTCGGAGCTTTGCATCATCTGGCGAAGCAGCAGGACATCCTGCAATCCATAAGCCATCCAGGCATCAGAGGGCAAACCATCCCGCCCTGCTCGTCCAGTCTCCTGGTAATACGCCTCCAGACTCTTGGGCAGATCCAGGTGCGCGACAAAGCGGACGTTCGGCTTGTCGATGCCCATGCCAAAGGCAATAGTCGCGACCATGATGAGCCCTTCCTCGTTGAGGAAACGTTTCTGGTTAAACGCACGCAGTTCGTTGGAAAGCCCTGCATGGTAAGGCAAGGCGGGAAAACCCTGCGCGGAAAGGTACTCGGCTACCTCCTCGACCTTTTTACGCGACATGCAGTAAACAATGCCCGCATCACCCCGATGCTGCGTCAGAAACGATAACAGCTGCTTGCGAGGCTGCTCCTTGGGAACAATACGGTAGAAAATGTTGGGTCGGTCAAAACTGGATAGAAACTGCTCGGCATTCTGCAGATGCAGTCGCTGAATCATTTCATCCCGGGTCCGCATGTCTGCCGTAGCGGTCAAGGCAATGCGTGGCACATCGGGAAACTGCTCTGCCAATTGGCCAAGCTGCAGATACTCTGGCCTAAAATCGTGCCCCCACTGGGAAACGCAGTGCGCCTCGTCGATGGCGAACAGTGCAATGTTGCCGAGTCGCTGCAGGAAATTCAGCATGCGCGGCTGCACCAAACGCTCCGGCGCCAGGTACAAGAGCTTGATCTCGCCGCGCTCAAGCCGTGCAGCAATGTCGCGCTGTGCCTCGGGCGAAAGCGTCGAATTGAGCGCGACCGCCGGCACGCCTAGTTCATCCAGCGTCGCAACCTGATCATCCATCAAGGCGATCAGTGGCGAGACGACAACGGTCAGCCCCTCACGCAACAAGGCGGGTACCTGATAACACAGGGATTTGCCGCCACCTGTAGGCATGAGCACTAGCGCATCTCCGCCGTTGGCAACGCGCTCGATGATCCGGGCCTGATTGCCACGGAACGCGTCATAACCAAAGACGTCTTTAAGAATACGCAAAGCTTGATCGAACATGCTGCCTCCATTTGATGGCGCGCATTATACGGGCACTGACAAGAAACGCCCGGTTATCCGTCACTCAGTGCCCAAGGCTGTAACAAAGCCCTGATAGAAGGGCCAGATTGGCTAGATTAATGACGTGCCTTTTGCCGCGGCGCACCGGCTCGTCTACAATCGGCTTCGTTGAGGCAGTTGCAGAACGTGACACCATGCACGTCGTCCGTGTGGCTTTCCCGAGTTCAGCCTATGAACAATATGGAACCCAATAGGCGATTTGCGGGAACATCATCGTAACGCGACTGCCTTTATCGTATATCCAGCCCGTTTTCCGAGGTAAGTAACCGATGTCCTTCGCTGAACAACTGTCCCGTCTCCGTGAGTTTCTTGATGCGGACGACCTGCATGAGGAAGCGCTCGACTATATCGCAGCGCACGGTTATCTAACCGCTCTGGCCATTTGCCCGGAAGACGTACCCGAGCGTGAATGGATCGATGCCCTTTTCGCCGAGCCGCCGCATTACACCAGCGATGCACAGCGCGAAGAAATCGAATCCACGCTTGTCCAGCTCAAGGCGCATATCCTGCGCATACTGGGCAGCGATGAGGAGCTTGAGCTTCCATGCGACTTGGAGCTAGGCGACGATCCAGATGACTCCGACCTGCGCGGCTGGTGTATCGGATTCATGGAAGGCGTCTTCCTGCGTGAAGCCGTCTGGTTCGAGCAGGCCGAGGAAGAAGTCAGCGAGCTGCTGTTGCCCATCATGGTTGGTTCAGGCCTTTTCGAAGAACAGGCTGAATTCAGCGATATCGCTGAAGACCCTGAGCTGGTCGACAACATGGTCTCGCAGATTCCGGAAATCCTGACGCAGCTGTTCCTGCTGTGCCATGCCCCTGAAGAAAAGCCAGCGTTGCTAAAGCCTCGTCACTGAGGCTCTCAACATCGAATGCCTGAACGAGATGTACGCGTCAGCCGGCGGCCCTGGGTCCGTTATAGCCTGCTGACGCTGGGCTGGGTCAGTGTTGCCTTGGGCGTGATTGGCATTTTTCTGCCTCTTTTACCAACCACCCCTTTTCTCCTCCTCGCAGCGGGCTGCTTTATGCGCAGCTCGGAGCGCTTCTATGGCTGGCTGGTCAACCATCCTCGGCTAGGCCCCTGGATCAAGGATTATCTGGAGGGTGAAGGGATTCCGCTCAAGGGAAAAATCTACGCCATTTTCACCATGTGGATCAGCATTGGAATCTCCAGCTGGCTAGTACCCTATTTCTGGGCACGCGTGTTCATGGTGGTCAGCTCGGCCTGCGTGACAATCTACATCCTTCGTCAGAAGACTCGTCCCGTCCCTTAGCGGGACTCATTTTATTGCTCTTAAAGAAGCGTTTTTCTACTTGACTTCTCTTGCTTATCTCTATCGCATCCAGTCATAAAAGCACCACTACATATAGTGTTAACGTTTGAACGAAATTTCATTTGCCTGCTCTGACGAAAAGATGCGGAAAACGCGACTGACGGCGAACCTCAGAAGCCATGCGACCTGCGTCGACATATCCCAAAATTACCCACTTTTTATCCACAGGCTGTGGCGTTTTATCAACTTGCAAAGCAGCCGCTAGCGCATTATCTTGTACCTCGCTTTAACGAACATCCCTATATATTGGGGTTCGCCGAGCAACCGGACACTAGACAAAGTAAAACTTGTCAACCCGTCAAGCGTTCAGCCTCCGGTTGGTCGAAGCTCTTTTTCAATGACGATTGACGCAGCTTCGGAGACCAGCCAACCCGCTATTCCTCCCCGAAGCCCATACAGCCCCTACCACTACATGATGTGGTTAGCCGCCGGCTGGTATTGAATCGTTTTTTGAGCCTTTAACGCTTTATGGCTCATGTTTGAGTGATTAACGGGCCTGGCCATAAGCCGTGTCTGGTGTGAGCGTTTTGCAAAGCCAACCCGGCGCCGTTTTGCAAAACGCTTAAAGATAGGAGCCGTAGAGGCTCCATCGTACTTATAACGTTAGGAGACGAACCCGCATGCAGACTGATCTGTCCCGCGAGAAAGCAACGACCGACGGCTTCCCGGCCGACGACAACAACCTGGACGTCAAGGCCACTGCTCCCGGCCAACTGCGTGTCATCAAGCGTAACGGCACAGTCGTTCCCTACACTGACGACAAGATCACCGTTGCCATCACCAAGGCATTCCTGGCCGTTGAAGGCGGTACTGCTGCGGCCTCCTCACGTATCCATAACACGGTAAAGCGTCTGACCGAGCAGGTCACAGCGACCTTCAAGCGTCGCATGCCTTCCGGTGGTACGATTCACATCGAAGAAATTCAGGATCAGGTCGAATTGGCTCTGATGCGTGCCGGCGAACAAAAAGTGGCTCGTGATTACGTAATCTATCGCGAAGCACGTGCCCAGGAGCGCAAGCGCGCCGTTGCTGAAGTGGCAGAGCCGCATCCAAGCATCCGCGTAACCAAGGCTGACGGCACTCTGCTTCCGCTGGACATGGGTCGCCTGAACACCATCATCTCCGAAGCATGTGAAGGCCTGGCCGAAGTCAACGGCGAGCTGATCCAGCGCGAAACACTGAAGAACCTGTACGACGGCGTAGCCGAAAAAGACGTTAATACCGCACTGGTCATGACGGCGCGTACGCTGGTTGAGCGTGAGCCGAACTACTCCTTCGTTACAGCCCGCCTGCTACTCGACAGCCTGCGTGCTGAAGGTCTGTCCTTCCTAAGCGTTGCAGAAAGCGCCACTCACCATGAGATGGCCGACCTGTACGCCAAAGCCCTGCCCGCCTACGTTGCCAAAGGCGTAGAGC
This sequence comes from Pseudomonas sp. MAG002Y, assembly GCF_019400845.1. NCBI lineage: Bacteria > Pseudomonadati > Pseudomonadota > Gammaproteobacteria > Pseudomonadales > Pseudomonadaceae > Pseudomonas > Pseudomonas sp. MAG002Y. Next base: position 42,881 of record NZ_WOEJ01000014.1, read on the forward strand.
TGGAGCTGCTGGATCCGAAACTGGCAAGCTTCGACCTGGAAAAGCTGGGCAAGGCAATCAACCACGAGCGTGACGGCCAGTTCACCTACCTCGGCCTGCAGACGCTGTACGACCGTTACTTCCTGCACAGCAACGGTACCCGCTTCGAGCTGCCGCAGCTGTTTTTCATGCGCGTCGCCATGGGCTTGTCCCACATGGAAGCTGACAAGGAAGCGCGTGCAATCGAGTTTTACAATCTGCTGTCCAGCTTTGACTACATGGCGTCCACACCGACCCTGTTCAACGCCGGCACCCTGCGCCCACAGCTGTCCAGCTGCTACCTGACTACCGTCCCGGATGATCTGTCGGGCATCTACGGCGCGATCCACGATAACGCCATGCTGTCCAAGTTCGCCGGCGGCCTGGGTAACGACTGGACACCGGTACGTGCATTGGGCTCCTACATCAAGGGCACCAACGGCAAGTCCCAGGGCGTTGTTCCGTTCCTGAAGGTAGTGAACGACACCGCCGTAGCCGTTAACCAGGGTGGCAAACGCAAGGGCGCCGTCTGCGCGTACCTGGAAACCTGGCACCTGGATATCGAAGAGTTCCTCGAGCTGCGCAAGAACACCGGTGACGACCGCCGCCGTACTCACGACATGAACACCGCGAACTGGATTCCGGACCTGTTCATGAAGCGTGTATTCGATGACGGCAACTGGACTCTGTTCTCCCCTTCCGATGTACCGGATCTGCACGACCTGTACGGCAAGGCATTCGAAGAGCGTTATGAGTATTACGAAGCCCTGATCGAATACGGCAAGATCAAGCTGTACAAGACCATCAAGGCCAAGGATCTGTGGCGCAAGATGTTGTCCATGCTGTTCGAAACCGGCCATCCCTGGTTGACCTTCAAGGACCCATGCAACCTGCGCAGCCCGCAGCAGCACGTGGGCGTGGTTCACAGCTCCAACCTGTGCACCGAGATCACCTTGAACACCAACAAGGACGAGATCGCTGTATGTAACCTGGGTTCGATCAACCTGGTGAACCACATCGTCGAAGGCAAGCTGGACATCGAGAAAATCGGCCGTACCGTAAAGACTGCCGTGCGCATGCTCGATAACGTTATCGACATCAACTACTACTCGGTTCCTCAGGCTCGCAACTCCAACCTGAAGCACCGTCCGGTGGGCATGGGCATCATGGGCTTCCAGGATGCGCTGTACCTCCAGCACATCGCCTATGGTTCAGATGCCGCCGTCGAGTTCGCCGACAAGTCCATGGAAGCGATCAGCTACTTTGCGATCCAGGCGTCCTGTGACCTGGCCGACGAGCGTGGCAGCTACGAGACGTTCGAAGGCTCGCTGTGGTCCAAGGGCATTCTGCCGATCGACTCTGAAAAGATGCTGATCGAAGAGCGTGGCTCCAAGTACATTGAAGTCGACCTGTCCGAGACGCTGGATTGGGCGCCGATTCGCGAGCGCGTTAAGAAGGGTATTCGTAACTCGAACATCATGGCCATCGCGCCGACTGCAACCATCGCCAACATTACCGGCGTATCGCAGTCCATCGAGCCGACCTACCAGAACCTGTATGTGAAGTCGAACCTGTCGGGCGAGTTCACCGTGATCAACCCCTACCTGGTGCGTGACCTGAAAGCACGCGGCCTGTGGGATCCGGTCATGGTCAACGACCTCAAGTACTACGACGGCTCCGTCCAGCAGATCGAGCGCATCCCGCAAGACCTGAAGGATCTGTACGCTACCGCGTTTGAAGTCGAAACCCGTTGGATCGTGGAAGCAGCGAGCCGCCGTCAGAAGTGGATCGATCAGGCACAGTCCCTGAACCTCTACATCGCTGGCGCCTCGGGCAAGAAGCTGGACGTAACCTATCGCATGGCGTGGTTCCGTGGTCTGAAGACCACCTATTACCTCCGCGCCCTGGCTGCTACCAGCACCGAGAAGTCCACCATCAACACCGGCAAGCTGAATGCCGTTAGTGCGGATCCGATCACCGGCGTACAAGCCAGTGCCTCACCGGCGCCAGCACAAAAAGCCGAGGCAGCACCCGCTCCGGCTCCGGCACCAGTGCCCAAGGCCTGCAGCATCGACGACCCCGACTGCGAAGCCTGTCAGTAAGCCATAAGCCCTCTCTTCGGAGAGGATTCGGGGAGGGGGTTACCACCCTCCCCGAACGTAAATCCAAACACAACAAGTACTGAAAGTCGGCCTCACGAGACCGATTGGCCTGTCCCTGCCTTGAGCATGATTACAGGGGCTCACCTTGGCAGAGCAGGCATGATTGGGGCGTAACCACATAGTGCGGTCATCCGCTGCTTAAACGTGTGACGTCCGATCAAACACCGTGCCCCATGTGCACTCTAAAAGACATCTAGATTTTACCGACTGGCCGAGTGCCGGTCCTCAAGCAGGAGAACACACCATGCTGAGCTGGGACGAATTCGACAAAGACGAAGAAGCAACCGCCACCCCTGCCACTGCACAGCAGGACGGCGACATGCCGCTGGAAAAACTGGATAGCGTAGGCGGTGCTGCTGCCAACGAAGCACGCGCCGTAGATGCCGCCGACTCTGACGCCGTAGCCCGCGCCAAGGCCGCACTGAACGATCTCGACATTCAAGAAGGCCTGGATGATCTGGAAGGCTCCGCTGCCCGTGTACAGGTAGGCGACAAGCAAATGATCAATGCCCGCGCCGATTTGAACCAGCTCGTACCCTTCAAGTACGACTGGGCTTGGCAGAAGTACCTGGACGGCTGCGCCAACCACTGGATGCCGCAGGAAGTCAACATGACTGGGGACATCGCCCTGTGGAAGAGCGCTGACGGTCTCTCCGAGGACGAACGCCGTATCGTAAAGCGTAACCTGGGCTTCTTCTCCACTGCCGACTCCCTGGTTGCCAACAACCTGGTGCTGGCCGTGTACCGCCTGATCACCAACCCCGAGTGCCGCCAGTACATCCTGCGCCAGGCATTTGAAGAAGCGATCCACACCCATGCGTACCAGTACTGCATCGAATCGCTGGGCATGGACGAAGGTGAAATCTTCAATATGTACCACGAGATTCCGTCAGTCGCGAAGAAAGCGTCCTGGGGTCTCAAGTACACCCGCTCCATCTCTGACCCGGAATTCAAGACCGGCACACCCGAGACGGATCGCCAGTTCTTGAAAAACCTGATCGCGTACTACTGCGTACTGGAAGGTATCTTCTTCTACTGCGGTTTCACCCAGATCCTTTCCATGGGCCGCCGCAACAAGATGACCGGTACTGCCGAGCAGTTCCAGTACATCCTGCGTGATGAGTCTATGCACCTGAACTTTGGCATCGACATGATCAACCAGATCAAGATCGAGAACCCGCACCTGTGGGATGCCCAGATGAAGGACGAAGCCACCCAGATGATTCTTCAGGGCACTCAGCTCGAAATCGAATACGCGCGCGACACCATGCCCCGCGGCGTACTGGGCATGAACGCGGCCATGATGGAAGACTACCTGAAGTTCATCGCCAACCGCCGCCTGACCCAAATCGGCCTGAAGGAAGAGTACCCAGGTACTACTAACCCCTTCCCGTGGATGAGCGAAATCATGGACTTGAAGAAAGAAAAGAACTTCTTCGAGACACGCGTGATTGAGTATCAGACTGGCGGGGCGTTGAGCTGGGATTGATTCTTACGAACTCTCCTAAACAAAAACGCTTACCAGAAATTCAAGAGCGTGTTTAGCGCTTTAAAACCCTGCCTGATGCAGGGTTTTTATTAAGGAATAAGGCGTGAATTTCGAAATTGCAGTCCCTTATGACGTATACGATGTTTTCACTCCATCGCAACCTGCCAAACTGACATTTATTGATAGGGCAAGCATTAACGATAGTTTAGTCAACGCTCTAAAAACCCCTGGGAAGCAAATCGTCGTATATGGGCATTCAGGAAGTGGGAAAACAACCTTATTGAGCAATAAACTTTACCAAGTCTATGACGGACACATTACTAGTCGCTGCATGAAAGGAATGACATTTGAGCAAATAATGATCGATGCATTTGATCAATTAGCTCCTTACTATGATGATCAAAAAGCAACAAAGAAAACAGACACTAAAAAACTAAATTTAAGTTCGTCATATAAAGTAATTAAGCTTGCACTCGAAAACTCTTCGACCTTTGAAACCTCAAAAACAGAAAAACGAATACTGCCACCACAATTGACTCCACAGTCTCTAGGCCGCTTTTTAGGATCATCAGACAAGTGCTGGGTAATTGAAGATTTTCATAAAGTTGACAGCTCAGAAAAACAACGATTATCTCAACTATTAAAAGTATTCATGGATCTTGCTCCAGAATATAAAAAGCTAAAAATAATATGTTTAGGTGCAGTTGACACAGCTAGACAAGTCGTTAGCTATGACGAAGAAATGAAGCGCCGAATCGCCGAAATTCAAGTGCCACTAATGAGCGATGATGAAATCCACCAGATCATGAATAAAGGTGAGATTTTATTAAACATAAGCTTCCCTCACACAGTTAGAGGAAAAATCGTAAAGCATGCATGCGGCGTAGCTTCAATTTGCCACCAATTATGCTTAAACATGTGTATAAACGCAGATATCAACGAGCAGCAGAAAGATAAATTTTTACTTAGTGAAAATGATTTCGATACAGCAGTAAAAATGTATATTGATGATGTCTCCGACTCCCTGCGAGCAGCTTTTGATAAAGCTTTAAAACAAAGAGCTAAAACTAAATTTGATAGCTCTAAATTAATTGTTAAAGCGCTCGCACTCTCCCATGAACGAGGATTGGCAAGGTTAAATTTGCTTAAACGAATTCAAGAGGATGCTCCAGCTTATACTGACGCCATACTAAAAGGCCACATTAAGAAGCTACTTGAAGCTGAGTACGGGGCTATTTTACGCTACGACTCCGACTCTGGGCTTTACTCTTTTAAAGATCCTTTTTACCGCGCCTACGCGCAAACAATATTGCACGTAGAGAGTGCAGAGTCTAACAGCGAATCCTTGTCGAGACCGGCAATACTTAAGCACATACTTCTGCATTTGAACGAGTTTACTGTGATTGAGTACGAGGATCGTTAGATATCTATGTTTTTTTCAATAAATGTCGAGGCATAACCCGAATAAGAATACGATAGAAGGGTCGGTCCAATAATCTGGGTAGGCCTGTCTGGGGCGGCGATCATCTGACGTAGCGCCCTGCCCGGCCATGAGGGCGGAGCGTTCGAGGCACAAGGGATCTTTGGGCAGTTCTTGTATATCAACCGTAAGGAAGGTGTCGTTGCCGTGGTGTGGAGCGCTTGGCCTAAGCCCGAAATGGATAAGCAGGAAATGGAGACCTATGCATTCTTGGGCGCTGCAATTAAAGCGCTGCGCTGACATTTGAATACAGTTTTGAGGGCGTTTGCTTAAGGCTTTCTTTGAGCAAATGCCCTAGGTCCTACATCTCTGGGTTTTAATCAATTCGCTCGATCTTGACTGGCCCTGTGCCGTCTTCTACAAGATCGACCCGCTTAGCCGCCGCGCGAGACAAGTCGATAATGCGGCCACGGATAAAGGGGCCCCGGTCAGTAATCCGTACTACCACCTGTTTGTTGTTTTCCAGGTTGGTGACACGCACCTTGGAACCCAGAGGAAGCGTTTTATGGGCAGCAACCAACGTATTGTTATTGAATGTCTCACCGCTGGCCGTCTCTCTCCCATGAAACTTCTGGGAGTAATATGAAGCTTTGCCCTTCTGCTCGAATGGCTTGGGCGCTTGCTTCGCCTCCTTGATTGGAACGGCCTCCGCTTTTTTATCCTGGCAGGCCACGCAACCCACCAGCAGAGAGAAGAACAGCAGCAAACGTTTTGAATCGATAAGCATGCTTGAACCCTTCTTTATTATTGGTCTGCCTGTAAATGCTGCGCCTGGTTATCCAATCGCGGCGTGCATCTATTCAGGCAACCCTTAGTTTTTGGAAAGCAAAAGCACTGGCTGGATCAGGTCTTACTGCATACAAAGGTTTGAGCGCAGCGATAGCTGAACCGTTCTTGAAGATGGCACCCTAACATCACATTTGTGATGGGCTGCTCAGTTGCTTGCTCTCTTTCTCAGCCCTCCATCAGTCGCATGAAACGACCAAAGACCGCACAATCTTGTCCTAACGTCATAACTCACTGATTTTCGGGAAGTCCCTGCAATGCCTAAAGGTGACTATAGACAGCGTAAAGCGCTCCGCCTTGAACGTCTCAAGCGGTTTATTGAGTGGGCAACCGGGCGGTATCCCGATTTCATCCCCAAGAAGCATCATCAGGAAGAGTGGTACAAGCCCTATATTGGGTATGCCATTCCCAACCTGGGTCGTGCCGCTAAGGGTTTCTGGTTAGGGCTAGATGCCGGCACCATCGAGGCGACTATGGATGAGCCTGATCCAGAGCGGTTGCTAGGGCGTATCTTGTTACGCGACAGCAGCGACTATAGGTGCCTTATTGATATTTTTGGCGCTGAAAAGATCGTCTCGTTGGGTTCAGTACAGCTCTTGATCGAGCCAGAGTGGACGTTACGCCTGGAAGACAGTGATTCTCATGAGGCATTCGAGGATCAGGCTCGGCAAGCTATGGAGCATTATGTGCAGGAGCGGCTACGCATCCTGGAGCGCCCGTTCAGGGAGATGAGCGAAGACGATCGACTGGAAGTGCTTGAGCGGCTACGGCCGGAGCTTTCACGTATTGATGACTTTCTGGAACATGCGGTCGAGATCATTAATGAGGTTCGCCATGAGCTGCGCTTTGTAGTTGAGTTGCGCCACGGCGATCTGGCATTGGATATACAGCGCCGGATACCGGCAAACCAAGGCCATATTCTCAGCGAGGAAGAAGTCCAGACCCTGAAAGATAAAGACCGGCAGGAAGTTCTGGCCAAGTTCAATATGGTCCTTGAAGAAGCTGGCGACTTTGACCTGCTGCAACTCGGTCAGCATCGATTGACAGAGCTGTTCATGCAGGACACCGGCCGGCTGCGCAAGACGATTCGTAGTACGTTGCGCAACTACAAGGAGAAAATGGCCTTCGCTACGCTCCTGCAGAACGATCCGCGCTTTTTGCATTATCACAAGCTGTATCCGGCTCGCCAATTAACGCGTAAGTGGATTGCCCTACTCGGCCCTACCAACAGTGGCAAAACGCACCAGTCCATAGAAGCGATGACTTCGGTTACCCACGGTATCTACCTTTCACCGCTGCGCCTGATGGCCCTGGAAAATCAGGAGCGCATCGAGTCCATGGGCATTCCTTGCTCGCTTGTAACCGGTGAAGAAGAAATTATCCGGGAAGGTGCGACGCATTTTTGCTGCACGGTTGAAGAGTTTGCACGCTTTCGCCAGAAGCGCTGGGATGTGGTCGTGGTGGATGAAGTGCAGATGATGGCCGACTCACAGCGAGGCTGGGCCTGGGTAGACGCGCTCGTCAGCGCCTATACGCCTGAGTTGATCATGACTGGGCCACCGCTGATCGAGCCGTCACTGAAAACGCTATGCGACTTGTGCGAAGACCGCCTGATCATCAAGCGCACCAAGCGGCTCTCCCCTGTCGAGGTTTCGAGACACTCCACCAGCCTGAAGAACCTGGAGCCCGGATCGATGCTGGTGGCTTTCAGCCGTCGTACGGTGCTGGATCTCAAGGCAATGCTGGAGATGACAGGCAAAACGGTTTCTGTGGTTTACGGTGCCTTGTCTCCAGAGGTACGGCGCGAACAGGCACGCCGGTTTCGCGAAGGTGAAGCAGACATCATGGTAGCAACCGATGCGGTGGGCATGGGCCTTAACCTACCGGCCCATACCCTGTGCTTTTACACGGATGAAAAGTTTGACGGCATTCAGGTGCGGCAGCTCAACGTACAGGAGGTCAAGCAGATTGGCGGGCGCGCCGGACGCTTTGGCCATCATGACGAAGGCGTTATCACTGCCTTGGAGCCACACGTACTCAAGTCCATCAAACGGTTGTTCAACAGTCCCGACAAGCCAGTAGACTTGTCTCAGTTTCAGGTGCGGCCTTCTATCGATCACCTGAAAGCCATTTCCGAGCTGATGAATGAACCCAGCCTGCTCAGAGCGTGGCTGACGTTCAACCGAAACATCAATTATGGCGATGCGTTTGTATCTGTATTGCCCGATGAGCTGGCTGACTGGATCAAGGCAATCGATGATCCACGCATTCCCCTCTGGCTACGCTGGATTTTCGCCTGCACTCCTATTCGGGGAGGCCTGGAAAGCCCTGCCAGCAGCTTTGCACAACACTGGTTGAAAAAGGTTGCCCAAGAAAAGGTCATTGAGCTGCCACGCCTGATTCTCGAATCAGATCTTGCAACGCTGGAAAGCTCGCTGCATATCGTGGAGACCTACCTGCACCTTGCACGTACATTGCCGGAATATTTCCCGGACATCGAGCGTGGTGAAGAGCACCGCACCTTGCTGAACGAAGCCATTACACGTGAGCTTTCCAGGCGCAAACGCCCTCGTCGTTCAAGCCTGGGACGAGGGAATCAGAGCGGACGTGAAAAGCAGGGAGAAGCAGAAGGAAGACGCGCGTCTCGCTCGGCGCGTGGCCGTTAGCAGTGATGTGCCGAGAGCCAGCAGGCACCTCGGCACATCACTTGTTTATAGCGGATTGGCGTTGAGCTGCTTGGAAAACTTGAGTGTCATGATGTAGCAGAACGCCAGACCGGCAAATGCCAGCAGACCGCCTACAACACCGATTTGGGTGAGCCCGAGTTGTGTCCCTACGATGCTTCCCATCAAGGCCCCTCCGCCGATCCCAATATTGTAGATACCTGAGAACAGAGCCATCGCCACATCGGTGGCATCCTTGGCCAACGCCAGCACTTTGGCCTGCAAGGCAAGACCAAAACACATGATGGCAACGCCCCAGACAACACTCAATCCGCCCAGGAGATAGGCATGCTGGGCGAACGGCAGCAGTACCAGCAGAGAAATAGTGATACCCGCGATAGCCGAGATCAGAAAGCCATTGGGATACATGATGCTGTACCGGCTGAACAGGACGGAGCCTATGACACCAGCGCCACCAAACAGGAGCAGCAGAACCGTTGTCATGTTTCCACTCAGATGGGCGATCTCCTGAGCGAAGGGCTCAATGTAGCTATAACCTGTGAAATGGGCCGTTACCACGAGCACTGTCAGGATATAGATACAGACTAGGGCAGGCCGCTTGAAGAGCACGGGCAAGCTGCTCAGGGAACCGGAATTATGGCTTGGCAGCAACGGCAATGCCCTGGCCAGCCAGATCACTATACCGGTAGCAAAGACCGCAATCGCCACGAAAGTTGCCCGCCATCCCAGGGTTTCTCCCAACACCCGCCCTAGCGGAATACCCAGGACCATGGCAAGACACGTACCGGTTGCCAAAAGGCTCAAAGCCTGCGTCTGCTTGCCCTCAGGAGCAATGCGTACAGCCAGCGACGCCGTGATGGACCAGAAGACCGCATGTGCAATGGCGATGCCGATACGGCTCACAATCAATACAGTGAAGCTCCAGGCGAAGCCCGACAGGATATGACTTGCGACGAATACCGCAAAGACCAGAATCAGCAGCCGCCGCCGCTCGATATTACGCGTGAACAGCATCATGGGGAGCGAAATGAGCGCCACGACCCAGGCATAGATGGTCAGCATGATGCCCACCTGAGCTGGTGACATCTCGAAGGTTTTGCCGATGTCACTAAGCAGCGCCACCGGTACGAATTCAGTGGTATTGAAGATAAAGGCTGCCAGCGCCAGCGCAATTACGCCAAGCCAGGCACCGCCGCGTGAATCTACAGAGGTATTCATCAGCACTATCTAGTCTTCTGGTTTACAGGATGAGTCTTGGTCCGGCAGTTTAGGAACTGCCTGCCTGAAGCTTAGCCATCCAATGCCACTAGACCCGAAACGACAACACGCCAACCCGCAGCATCACTGGCCGCGTATGGCATATATGTTATTCAGGAAGAACTGCAGAGCTTAGATGGGAAACTAAGTAACACAAATGATACGCTTAGTAACATCGACCGACAATATCATCAGGCGTTCCAAAAGACCTGATTCATCGGCTCAATGTAGTTCTCACGATAGCTTATTAGCGGACACGCTCTAATGCGGGGCTGTCTTGCTAAAGGAGCAGTGGCCTTCACGCAGGGTTTCGATAGAGTCCGCCATATACTGCGTTTCGCCAATGAACTGGCCTAGCTTTATTTGTGGTCTCTTCGAATCCATAAAGTCGACCGTAACGGTGTAGTTGGATGTCTTATACCGATTTAAATCGGTCCTTATGCCTGGACAGTTGGAATAAAAGCCTGTTTCGTAACGGGTCTTTTTATCGCAACGCTCATCATCTTCATGCCTGTGATAGCCCTTGCTTCCGCTTGAATAGGATTTGCCGGATTTACATTCTAGTAGAGTGACCTCATGGGAGCAGATGCCTGGAGTAGTACAGCCTACCCGGTCTTCCTGTTCGAAAAGATGGGTGTTGTGGCGCGTCCAACTCACCTTCAAATTGTAAGGTAACGTGCTCTCTTCTCCAGACACGGTGAATGACTGACCGAGATAGGCATCACGGTACACCTTCGCGCTGAGCGAAAAGTCCCAGCCGTCAATCGTTATGGAGGTGTACCACCAGGGCGTTGGCCCGAACAGGATGGTAGCAGGGCCTGTTCTTAGCCGATTTTTATGCGCATTATCAAAGTCTGTCGGAAAAACCTCTTCATAGACCTGCGTCTTACCTTTTGCTTCAAAGGTATGGGTGCAACCTATCAAGCAGAACAAAGTGACCATTAAACAGGGCGCAACGTTTCTTGTTTTCATTGACTCACCGGACTGCATGCGCGGCGATACTCAGCCAGCAGGATGTTCTGCTGGCTGGTAGGTCATTCAATAGATTCAGGGAAATTGCGTTGACTGCTTGATGGCCAGCCACGCTACAGCCAGACCAGGAATCCGATCCGGCGGATAGGTTAAGCGTTACTTCTTGTCGTCTGTCTCGGAGCTGTTCATGTCCATGACAGTCCTGGCTGGGGTCTCAGGTTCATTCATGACCGGAGTCGGCGCTACGGGCTCGCTCTTTTTCTTACCCCGAAACCGGTTGAATATCCAACCAATCAGAAGCATGGGTAGCATCCACAGCTTCTTGAACAGTAATAGCGCTCCAGCCAGAATTCCCAACTTGGCCGCCGCCTTGCCTGCAATCAGTGCGCCTATGCCATAAGCTGCCACTTTGTCGATGTCAGGATTGAAATCGGCGTAACGGTTACCTTCATTGAAGTTGGTCATTGCCAGGACGGCAGGTGCGCTTTTCTGGATTTGAGGCAGCTGATCCATACCGGCGATGAAACTCAGCACCAGTACGCCTTTACGGCCCAGTACGCGGATATCGTAGTTGAGGCCATGCTCGGTATCATTGCCCAGCTTGAGCTCTTGAGCCCAATAGAGCTTTTTGCCTTCCTTGTCGTAACGCGGCGCAGCAGCCCAGCCTACCAGCTCAAGCGGCTCATACCCTTGTTCTTGACGCGCTTTGTTGCCATCGCGAACATCCTGCTGCATGTCCTTCAGCAGGTCGGCATAGTCGATGTCAGCCGCATCCTCATCAGATACGTAGCCGCTTTTTTCGTAATAGACCGTCATGCCCCATGACTCGCGCTCGAACGGCGAAATGCCGGCAGGCATCACCATCCCCATGGGCGGGTTCTGGCTGGGAGGATTGCCCCAAGCTTCCAGTACACGCTCGGCATCCTTACTGTTCAGAAAGACGAACTCTTTAGGCAGATCAAGCGTTGCAAGATTGCCATTCAGGACGATCTTGCCCGTCTTGAAGTTCAGCGACTTGAGGAACCTATCCACCGCCAGCTCTTGAGCGTTTGACGTAGCAGGCGCGGCGCTGACGGGTTCAGGCTGTGGATTGGCAGAATAAGCGGCAGGAATAACGGCCACAGCCAAAAGGCTGGCCAGGATCAGTTCCTTGATCGGCATAAAAGCTCCATGAAGATATGTTGTGCTATCCAAACGCAATCATATCATCAGCCCTACAAAGACGCTGCGGCGCAACGAAATTTTTTGATACATGTGGTCAAACACAACCTTGCCGATAGCTACAGGTTGACACAACCGCTTCAAGGCTCAGACGATTGGAAGAGCAGAGGTTGGGCCAGCACGATTAAAAGCCGGACTGGACGATGCGTCATGAGTTGATGAACTGGAGCCATACCGCGCAGCCAGATTGGTCCTGAAATGTACCTAGCTGAGAGGTGGCCGTCCCGCCTGGGGACAGGCACACCCTCGTGGTGTTGTGCTAGCGATACTCATGTTCAGCGCGAACAAAGCGACTGACAAAACGGTACAGTGCGGTTAAGCGGCGTAAGCCTCTGACTTGGCCAGGATTCGACTGATTTCATAACGATTCTCAGTAGTCAGATGATCGGTCAAACGATGCAACTGCCTGACAATCAGTTGCTGACTGTCATGATCACGTGCTGCCCGTAGCTCTTTCATCAGCGAGCGGATGATTTGTGCAGTGAGTTCAAGATCGCTCATGGGCTTTCCCTCATGAAGGCTATAAATGGGATGGTTCGTAAGCCGGCTTACTTACTCTGTCCATTACATCCCTCAAACAGTTCTCGTTTAGCCGATGAGCGAACCCTCTGCCGATAACTGGCAGGTTACGATCCGCTGTATTCTTTTGATTGATTTACTGGATGCCCCTCCTCTTTGCGGCTGCCTGAGTAGTACGCATCCTTCAAGATCTATTCGTTTGTGTAAGACGCTCAAGCAGCCAGGCTGCAGCAGGACCAAGCGGCTGTTTACGCGACCACACCACATCCACCGATACCTGCTTGGGCCAGCCATTCATGACCAACTCATGCACCCGCCCCTGTGCATGGGACTCGACCAACCCCTTGGGTAACGCGGCCCACCCAAAGCCCAACGCCGCCATTTCTAGCAACAACAGGTAGTCTGGAGTCGACCAGCATCGCGTACTGTGTACAGGCAGGGTCGCATCGTCCAGATCACTGCTGACAACGCTGCTCAGACGCAGCATGCGGTAGTGAGCAAGGTCCTGAGGTTCAACTACCGCTTTCTGGGAAAGGGCATGACCTTGGCTGACAAAAAGACCAAAGGAGGAATAGTAAGGCAGCCGGGAATGCGCAATATCCGGCCCGTATTCCGGTTGAGCGGCCAATAGCCCCAGGTTGGCGCGGCCTTGATTGACCAGATCCAGCACATCGGCCTGTTCGGCAAAAAAGCACTCGAACTCCAGATCAGGATAGCGCTGGTCCAATTCATGAAGACGCGCTTCATATTGGCTCTGCTGGTAGGTATCTGACAGTACCAGTGTCAGCTTGGCTTCCTGCCCGCGGCCCAAGGTAGCCGCGTGACGTTTCAATCGGTCTATCGCCGATAGCGTCTCCAGCGCATACCCCAACAAGCTACGCCCAGGTTCGGTCAATGTCAGCTGGCGAGCGCCACGAACAAAGAGCTCAACATCCAGTTCTATTTCAATGCGGGCAATGGTTTCACTGATGGTCGACTGGCTTTTACCAAGCGCCCTCGCTGCCGCGCTGAACGAGCCACTGGATGCGGCATGAACAAACGACTCGAGTGCTTCTATTGAAAGATTCATATCGGTCTAAGCGATACCAGCTAATTTTCGGTTATTGGTTAAACCGATGATAATAGATCATCAAATTTATCCCTAAGCGAGCTTTTCAATGTCTTCTACCTCATCACCTGATCGCAGTTTCTGGGAGCGGGCAGGTCATGCGCTGGCCTTCGAGCTGATTGCCCTAGGCCTCTGTGCGCCTGTGATTGCCTGGGCTATGGGCAAACCCATGGCACAGATCGGCGTGTTGACGCTTATGTTTTCGACCATAGCCATGTTGTGGAACATGATTTTCAACTTCTTGTTTGACCGTGCGCAGAACCGCTTGGGATTCAAACGCAGCTTTGCCGTCCGCCTGCTTCACGGCTGTCTTTTTGAGGCTGGCCTGGTGGTCTTACTGGTTCCGTTGGCAGCGTGGTGGCTTTCGATCAGCCTGCTCCAGGCGCTAGTGCTCGATATCGGACTGATCCTGTTTTTCCTGCCTTATTCGGTATGCTTCAACTGGATTTACGATACGCTTCGAGCCCGCTATGTACGTCGTCAAGGTATTCGCGCAGCGTACGAGAAGTGATGAACCGAGTAATAGCCTCATGGTGAATGAGTCAGGCTGCCTTTCGCTCTTGGCAGGCTCAAGAGAGCCTGCTGACGACTCTACGTTGAAAAGCCCCAATAGAGACAAAACGTCGCCCTACCCTCTTTTTTCCTTTTAATCGCCGATTTTCGACTACGCTTTTCATTCCACTCAGCGAAAGGCGGGATGGCTATGGCTGCTCGGGTCGAGAGACAAGGACGCTGCTTGTGCAGCGCGGTGCACGTAACTGTCAGTCTGGAAAAGACATCTGTCAGCGTTTGTCATTGCTCGATATGTCGGCGATGGGGCGGCGGCCCGCTGATGGTGGTCGAAAGCACCCTCCCTCCCCAATTGACAGGAGAGGAGCATGTTCACGTCTACGAGTCATCAGAGTGGGCTGAGCGAGGCTTTTGTCGCCGATGTGGTACTCACCTGTTTTACCGGTTAAAACACGGCGACTTTCATGCCGTCCCGGTTGGGTTGTTTGATGACCCGGATGACTGGACATTTGCGCTGCAGGTTTTCATAGAAGAAAAGCCCGCTTTCTACTGCTTTGCCAACGATACCCGCACCCTGACTGGAGAAGAACTGATTGCGCAGTTCGGCTCCGAGTAAGGCATAGGCCATGCTCGTGCTTGAAAATCTTAATCGTACCCATGGATTACGTTGTTTGGTGACGGCCGGACAGGTCGGGTTATTTTCCTTTTCGTCCTATTGATTTGCCAGCAAGGGAGGAATGATATGAAGACGGTAGCGGATATCCTTAGAGCCAAGCAAAGCCAAGGTGTGTTTACGATCACCCCAAACGTTACGGTGCTTGATGCGCTTAAAGTCATGGCCGAGAAAAATGTGGGTGCCCTGCCCGTTACCGAGGACGGTAAGCTGGTCGGTATCATCAGCGAGCGCGACTATGCGCGCAAAGGCGTATTACAGGGCCGCTCCTCCATAGGAACCGCTGTTCGGGAAATCATGACCCGTGCTGTGATCACAGTGACGCCTAGGGAGAGCATTCGTGAGTGCATGTCGCTCATGACGGATCGCCATTTGCGCCACTTACCGGTGATCGACAATGATCAGCTGATCGGTCTGCTCTCCATTGGCGATATCGTGAAGGAAACGATTGCCGAGCAGGACGGGCTGATTCTGCAACTGGAGCAATACATCCGTGGTGAATATCCCACATCACTGGCCGGGTGATCAGAGGGAGCAGCTCGGCCATGCGTTTGAGCATGGCCTGCGTTGACTGAAAGTCTGGTCGGGCTTTTTCGTAATCACGACTTCCTTGCCCGTCAGGCTGAACTGTTGCGGCGCCTTATGGACGAATCCATTGCCATCATTGATTAAACAGTGAGTGGCACTTCTCAAGGATTCAATAAGGCGCCTATCTGCTGTGCCCGATAAATATCTGGAACCCCTGCCCAATTGGGAGCCGCACGAGCGGCCCTCGATGCCGGGCTCTCCGGCTACGCCACTGCATGCCCCACCGGTACGCCTTGCCTACGCGTTGGTGTCTGTGCTGCTGGGCCTGACAGGCGGCCTCGGTAATGCGCTGATCAGCGTGAACCTTCCTTATATCCAGGGTGATCTGGGTCTGACGCCTACCCAGGGTGCCTGGCTGCCTGCAGCCTTTCTGATGGTAAACGTATCAGCCAACCTGATTCTCGTGAAGTTTCGTCAGCAATACGGGCTTCGCCGCTTTGCCGAGATCGGGCTGGCGCTGTATGCCGTATTCACGATCGCCCATGTGTTTGCCAACAACTTTCCCATGGCGGTGCTGGTCCGGGCCGCCAGTGGCTTTGCTGGCGCGACGATCACAACCCTGGGTACGCTGTATATGCTCCAGGCGTTTCGGAAGGCTCAGGTAGGCAAAGGTTTGGTCATTGGCGTTGGCATCTCCCAGCTGGCAACGCCTCTGGCTTGGCTGCTCTCGCCCGCGCTCAGGGATCTGGGCGAGTGGCATCGCCTGTATATCTTCGAGGCCGGCATGGCGCTGTGCTCACTCGCGGCCATTACTCTGCTCAAGCTACCTCCAGGCATACGTATCAAGGCGTTCGAGCGACTGGACTTTCTGACATTTGCCCTGCTTGGCCCTGCCTTTGCCATGATTGCCGCCGTCCTGGCACAGGGGCGCATTCAATGGTGGCTGACGCAGCCCTGGATGGGGTTTTCATTGGCAGCCGCCTTCGTATTGATCATCATTGCGGTCGCCATTGAGCACCATCGACGCAATCCCCTGCTCCAGACTCGCTGGCTTGGCACCTCCGAGATGCTGCGCTTTGCCTTCGGGGCGATCATGCTGCGCTTTATCCTGTCCGAACAGAATTATGGCGCAGTGGGTCTGCTGCAAACCCTAGGGCTTACAGCCGATCAGTTACAACCGCTTTTTGCAGTGATTCTTGCCGGCATCGTGGCGGGCATTGCCGTCAGTGCTCTGGTATTCAGCCCGAAAACGATGATCCCTCAGATTCTGGTTTCGATTGTATTGATCGGTATAGCCAGCTTCATGGATACCGACTCGACAAACCAGACACGCCCGCAAGACCTGTTTGTCAGCCAGGGTATTCTGGCCTTTGCCAGCGGCATGTTCCTGGGTCCGCTGATGATGATCGGCTTCTTGCGTGCCCTGCAGAACGGTCCGACCTATATCGTCAGCTTTACCGTGCTGTTTTCCTTTACGCAAAGCCTGGGTGGATTGGCCGGCCCGGCTCTGTTTGGAACATTCGAGACGGTGCGAGAGAAATACCATTCCAGTCACCTGATCGAGAACGTCAACCGTACCGACCCACTGGTGGTGCAGCGCCTGCAGCTTCAAAGTCAGGTTTATGCCCCGGTGCAGACTGACCCTACCCTGCAACAGGCGCTAGGCACCTCCCAACTCAGCCAGGCCGCCACACGAGAGGCACATGTGCTGGCCTTCAACGATGTCTTTCGGCTGATCGGCTTCGTATCGATCACTTTTCTGAGCTGGTCGCTGTTCCATACCCTGCGCCTGTCCTATCGGCGAAGAAAGGCGGAACGGGCACAAGCCAACTCCTCTAATAACGCTGCTACGTGAGACGCCATGAGCGACGAGAAACCATTACCTGATGACGAGCGCAAGGGCTCAAGCGAAGCTGAAAAAACGCCGCCTCAAACCGAACAGGCAGCCTCCGTACCGGACGCCGGAGCGACAAACCCTGGGCCGCCCAAAGTGATCAAGCCGTCACGGATGACGGTCATCATCATGCTGGTGGTAGCGCTGGCAGGCGTCCTGACGATTCTCTATGCGTGGCAGCTGTGGCCATTTACCAGTGGCATCGTGACAACCAATAATGCCTACGTCCGGGGACAGATTACTGTCATGGCCCCTCAGGTGAATGGTTATGTCGCCGAGGTACTCGTACAGGACTTCGAGCATGTAAAGCAGGGGCAACTGCTGGTTCGGATCGACGACCGAATCTATCGCCAGCGTGTTGAGCAGAACCAGGCACAGCTGGCAGCTCGGCAGGCGGATCTTGCCAACTCCATACAAACCCTGGCCTCCAACCAGGCCACGCTGGCGTCGCGCCGAGCGGAACTCCTGTCGGCGCAGGCCGAACTGGATCGCGCACGAGCCGATGAGCGTCGTGTCAACGAACTCGCCTCCCGAGGCTCGGTTTCCCTGCGCGAGCGTGATCAGACACGCGCCTCGGCCAGGGCCGCCGCCGCTCAGGTCAAGCAGGCACAAGCGGCCATCAATATTGCCGAGGAAAACGTAAAGGCGACTCGCGTGTCACGCGGAAGCCTGGAAGCTCAGGTACAGATGGCAGAAGCAGCGCTCCATCTGGCACAGATCGACCTCGACAATACTTTGATCAAGGCGCCACGGGAAGGACAGCTCAGCGAGGTATCCGTACGCCTCGGGCAGTACGTGACGGCAGGCTCACAACTCCTGTATCTAGTACCGGATCTGGTCTGGGTGGTAGCCAACTATAAGGAAACGCAAACACATAACATGGCGATCGGTCAGCCGGTCCGCTTCAACGTCGATGCCTTGGACGGCGCAGAGCTTACCGGCCGTGTCGAACGGCTGGCGCCTGCAACCGGCTCGGAATTCAGCATTCTTCGCCCAGACAACGCCACGGGTAATTTCACCAAGGTGGTACAGCGCATCCCTGTGCGGATCACCATTGATCCTAACCAACCCTTGGCGCAGCGGCTAAGGCCAGGCATGTCTGTTGTTACCCATATTGATACGGATGCGACCCCAGCGACCAGCCAGACAGAACGACCTGTAGCGCAACGGAGCGCTGCACCATGAGGGATGTTCGATTCCATCCTTTGCTATTGGCCCTGGCGGTAAGCCTGGCCGCTTGTGTGCCACCCAAGAAACCGCTACCGCCCGAAGCTGCCATACAGCCTCCTGGGCAGTGGCGTGTAGCGAGTGAGCCGGCAAGTGCCGTTCGAAGCGATTGGTGGCGCAACTTCAACGATCCCCGGCTGACTCGCCTGGTAGAAGCCGCGCTTGAGCACAACACTGACGTGTTAGCTGCTATTTCCCGCGTCGATGCGGCTCGCGAGCAGATTGCACTGGCACGCTCGGCCCTGTTTCCTTCGGTAAATGCCTCGGTTGCCACACAAACCAACCGCAATCTCGGCACACTGGGTATCACCCATACCCGTTCGGCCCAGCCACAGGTACAGATTGCGTATGAGCTGGATGTATGGGGGCGCCTGCGTACTCTCGAACAGGCCGCAAGGCTCCAATATCAGGCCAGCCAGACCGATCGGGATGCTGTTCTTCTCACCGTGGCCAGCACGACCGCCCGGGCATACATCACCCTTCTCTCACTGGATGCTCAGCTGCAGGTTACCCGTGAGACAGCCGAGTCTCGCCTTGGGGCGCTCAAGGTCGCAGAGGATCGCGCCGGTGAGGGCTACACGTCAGAACTGGAGTTGACGCAGGCCCAGTCCGAATATGAGGCCGCCATGCAAATGATTCCGCAGCTTCAACAGGCTATTCGCCGACAGGAAAATGCCATTCAGGTGCTGACGGGCGCTCTGCCGGCCCCAGTGGACCGTGGGCTGCACTTTCAGGACGTACACCCGCCCCACGTTCCCGGTGTATTGCCATCGGAGTTGCTGCGCAGACGGCCGGATGTCGCACGTGCCGAACAGCAGCTGGCTGCCAGTGATCTCACCCTGGAGGCCCGACGTGATGAGTTTCTTCCGCAGGTACAACTGTCCGGCAGCGTCGGCCGGCTTTACATCAATTCGCTGAACTACGATCCGGTCAAGGTCTGGAGCCTGGGCGCCAGCATCCTTGCTCCGATTTTTACGGCGGGCCGACTCGAAGCCCAGGTCAATATCGCTACCGCTCAGCGTAATCAGGCCGCTTATGCGTATCGGGCCGCAGCGCTGAATGCGTTTGCCGACGTTGAAAACGCCTTGTCAGGCGTCACGCTGTATGCCGAACAAATTGATCGTATCCAGGCACGCCGGCGCACGCTGGCACGTTCGCTTGAAATCGCCCGGGATCGCTACCGCAGCGGTTACTCCTCCTACCTTGATGAGCTCGACGCCCAACGTAACCTCTTCAATCTGGATCTGGCGGCTGTACAGGTGCGCGAGAGCCAGCTGAACAATGTCATTTCGCTCTACCAGGCGCTGGGAGGGGGTTGGACACCTGCGCGGGATTAGCTGTGCATGGCACACAGCTGATCATTTAGCTCCGCTCAAACTCTCGGTATGGACTAGAATTTGCGCCTTTATTCCCTCTTGAAGAGACAACTATGGGCGCACAGTGGAAAGCCAAACATAAAGAAGCCGCAGCCAATGCCAAGGGCAAGATCTTTGGCAAACTGTCGAAAGAGATCATGATCGCTGCGCGCTCCGGCCCGGACCCAGACATGAATCCTCGCCTGCGTCTGGTCGTCGAGCAGGCCAAAAAGGCCTCCATGCCTCGCGAAACACTGGAGCGCGCCATCAAGAAAGGCGCAGGTCTTTTGGGCGAAGCGGTCAACTATGAGCGCACCACCTATGAAGGTTTTACGCCCCACCGTGTGCCGGTCATTGTGGAATGCCTGACCGATAACGTGAACCGTACTGTCGCCGAGATTCGCGTACTGTTTCGCAAGGGCCAGCTTGGCGCGTCCGGCTCGGTAGCGTGGGATTTCGATTATGTAGGCATGATCGAGGCAACGCCCGATACGCCAGAAGCTGATCCGGAGCTGGCCGCGATCGAAGCAGGTGCTCAGGATTTCGAGGCGGGTGAGGATGACGTCACCCTCTTTATAAGCGACGCTACCGACATGGACGCCGTCTGCAAGGCGCTGCCAACTCTTGGTTTTACAGTACAGTCGGCCAATCTGGGTTATCGCCCCAAAAACCCGGTCACCGGCTTGAGCGATGCTGAAATGGAAGAAGTAGAAGCCTTTCTGGAAGCCCTGGATGCCCACGATGACGTGCAGAACGTTTATGTAGGTCTGGCAGGTTAAGCCATGCAGCCAGGGCGAAAAGCAATTCTTGCCTTTCGCCCTGTGAGATACGTATCAGGCAGCCTTGGGCTGATCAAACAGCATTCGCCCATGGTCCAGGCATTGGTCAACTAGCCATTTGCCGTGAGCAATGGACGCTCTCTGAGCCTGATCCAGTTCGGCCAGGAAGGCATGACTGACCGGAAGCGGCATGCGCCGGGTTACATGCCCGTGCAGGTCGCTTATCCGGCAACCGCCTGCCCAAGGTAAAGGGCTGCCTGGATGCTCCATGATTTCAGCCGTAATGACATGATCGCGGTAGGTACATTGCATGGTACTCATGGTCTGATCCTCGCTTTCGAATGGCATCGTCAGGTTCTCACAGGCATGCCCGCTTCGTACAAGTCTTGTCTCAAAGGATAGATGAACGGTGACACATACACTGTACCGTCATGCCCCCACGCGCAGAAAAACGCAAAAGGCTTAGTTACTGTCCAACGAGGGCCCTATCAGGCCTGTTAGCTGTTCATATACTCCGGGCGCAGCGACCAGAAGCGGATTCCCTCCCAGCAGCCCTTCGCCACGGAAGAAGTCACTCGACCGACCACCGGCTTCCTTGACCATGACAAGACCTGCCAGGCAATCCCAGCTGTTGATAAGCGTCTCGTAATAGCCAATCAACCGACCCGCGGCCACATAAGCCGTCATCAGCGCCCCGGAGCCGTTGCGGATAAACATCCCACCCTCGTCCAACAGACCGGTCAGGAAAGGAATGAAGTTTTCCTTGCCACGGCGGTGCGTTGTACCTACCCCTACGACTCCTTCACGAACGTGTTGGGCAGCATGGGCCTTGAGCAGAATATCATTGACGAACGCGCCCTGGCCCAGGCAGGCATGAAAGAGTTCCTGATGGTTCGGATCGGCGATAGCGCCCAGATAGGGCTCACCGTCAATCATGAGTCCGATGGATACACACCAGCTGTGCAAGCCGTTTACGAAACAGCTGGTTCCGTCGATGGGGTCGATGACCCAGATGCAGCGTGCATCCAATGCTGCAGTACCGTTTTCCTCGCCGATAAAGCCATCCTCCGGAAAACGCTCCGAAAGCTGCGCCCGGATGAAGTCCTCCAGTGTCTTGTCGGCAACACTGACGACATCCTGCAGGTTACCGCCTTTGTGCATTACCGTCAGGCTCGAACGGCGCGCATAGAAGTC
This sequence comes from Pseudomonas sp. MAG002Y, assembly GCF_019400845.1. Taxonomy (NCBI): domain Bacteria; kingdom Pseudomonadati; phylum Pseudomonadota; class Gammaproteobacteria; order Pseudomonadales; family Pseudomonadaceae; genus Pseudomonas; species Pseudomonas sp. MAG002Y. The sequence continues at coordinate 64,737 of NZ_WOEJ01000014.1, forward strand.
CATGCCCAGGCGTGCCGCTTCCTGTGCGATAGCCTTGGCGGCCTCATAGCGTGAATCGATATCGAGGCTATCCGGTGCGCTGGCGCCGGTAACAGTCGTGGTCATGACGGGTCCTTTTCAAAAACATGGTGCAATAATTGGGAGCGCCTAATCTAAGCGCTCCACTGTGACAAATACTGCGCGGCTCGGCATAGGATAAAAAGATGCACTTTAAGCCTAGGCCATGAATGCTGGCAGCAAGACGGACCTTCCAGGCCCATCTACTTATAAGGCAAGCTCAACCCTGGCTATCACCTTTCAGGCCGCGGTTAATCAGCATGGGCTCGATATCCGGCTCATGGCCCCGCCAGTCCCGATAGACCTGCTCCAGATCGGTGCTGTTGCCACGGGAAAGAACCATGTCGCGGAAGCGTTGGCCGTTTTCAGGAGTAAGGCCGCCGTGTTCTCTGAACCACTCGAAGCCATCATCGGCCAGCATCTGTGTCCACAGATAAGCGTAATACCCTGCCGCATAGCCATTGCCCCAGATATGCATGAAATAGCTGGATCGGTAGCGAGGCGGCACATAACTGAGGTTTATGCGGTCCTTCTCCAGCGCAGCCTTTTCAAATGCGTCAACGTCTTGCTGAGGCGCTTCAGCTGCAATCATGTGCCAGTGCATGTCGAGTAGCGCAGCGGCCAGGAGCTCGGTCATGTCATAGCCCTTGTTGAAGCGAGACGCGGTCTTGATCTTCTCGACCAACTCGGCGGGCATGGGCTTGCCGGTTGCGTAGTGCTTGGCATAGTTGGCGAACACCTTGGGATCTTCCGCCCAGTGCTCGTTGATCTGCGAAGGAAATTCGACGAAATCGCTCGGCGTATTGGCGCCCGAGATACTGCCGTACATCTGGTCGGCGAACATACCGTGCAGGGCATGACCGAACTCATGAAACAAGGTTATGACATCGTCCCATGAAAGCAGCGCCGGCTGGCCTGGAGCAGGCTTGGTGAAATTGCAGACGTTATAAACAACCGGCTTGGTGCCCAGCAGCCGGGACTGATCGACGAAGTTACCCATCCAGGCACCGCCACTCTTGTTATCCCGAGCGAAGAAATCGGTGTAGAACAAGGCCATTGAAGAGCCATCCTTGTCGAACACCTCATAAACCTTCACATCCGACTGATACACCGGAATGTCCGTCCGCTCCTTGAACGTAATGCCGTAGAGCGCCTGCGCTGCGTAAAACACCCCATTCTGGAGCACATTATTAAGCTCGAAATACGGGCGAATCTGTGACTCGTCCAGATCGTAACGGGCCTTGCGAACCTGCTCCGCATAATAAGGCCAATCCCAGGCCTGCAACTTGAAGCCGCCCCCTTGCTTGTCGATAACGGCCTGAATATCCGCCGCCTCGCGCTTGGCTCGGGCTGTGGCCGCCGGCGCGATGTCCCGCATGAAACCTAGCGCAGCCTCTGGCTTCTTGGCCATCTGATCCTGTAGCTTCCAGGTTGCATAATCCGGGAACCCCAGCAGCTTAGCCTGCTCGGCTCTCACCTTGGCCAGACGCGCGATAAGCGAGCGGGTATCGTTGGCATCGCCCTTCTCGGCCCGATTCCACGAGGCATCGAACAAGGCCTTACGCGTATCGCGGTTGGCAAGAGACGCTAGCCAAGGCTGTTGCGTGGTGTTCTGAAGAGTGAGCAGCCATTGCTGGTCCAGATGACGGTCCTGGGCTGCCTGTTCGGCTGCCTTGAGCTCAGGCTCGGAGAGTCCCTCAAGCTGATCCTTGTTGCTGACAGCCAGGGCCCCGTTCTTGGCTGCAGCCAGCAGCCGATTCACAAACTGGGTAGTGAGCGTTGCCGCCTCCTGGTTGAGCGATTTGAGCTGGGCCTTATCAGTCTCAGACAGCCGAGCACCTGCCAACACGAAATGCTGATGGGTAATCTCGATAAGCCGCTTGTCCTCGGGTGTCAGATCAAGCGTTTCGCGCTGGTCGTAAACGGTCTGTAGACGGTCGAACAATGTGCTGTTGAGCGTGATCGCATCACCCAGTGCAGCCAGCTTGGGCGACTGCTCTTCATTGATCCGCTGAAGCGTGTCGGACGTATTGGCACCAGTGAGCGCGCTAAAAACTGTCATGACCCTGTCCAGCAGGGCTCCGGCTTTTTCCAGCGCAACGTAGGTATTCTCGAAAGTAGGCGGCTCGGGGTTGTTGGCAATTTGCTCGATTTCAGCCAACTTTTGCCGGATGCCTTCTGTAATGGCGGGCTCGAAGTTCGACTCCTTGATCAGGTCGAACCGAGGTGCCTGAAAGGACAATGCACTCACCTGAAAAAAGGGATTCGCCTGAAGGGCCGAGCCGTTCTTATCTGCCATGTTGACCTCCTGTGCAGTCGTTCCGGCTTCAGTAACAGACTGGGTTTCGTTAGCAAAGGCATAGCTGCCAAGGGACATACTGATAGCCAGAAACAGCAAAGATAGACGCATTAATGCTTACTCTCCCTATTTTTCTTATTCCATGCAGCCACGACGCGGTCATACAAAATAGCGCGTCACATTGGGCACAGCGTAGTTTCAAATTGGCAGGCGAGTCTTGGCGATTGAACTCGAACAAAACGGTGTGAACCGCAGACCGCAATTTGTTATAAGCAAAGAAACCCGTCTGGGCCGGGCCTTGGGATAGTATCGCCTGCCCAAGGGATGCACTAGTCTTAAGAACTGCCCCTATCGTTTCAGCCTAATGGAAAGCCGCCATGCCTGTACGAGCAGCAACGTCCGAGGATGCCTCCGCAATCGCCATGATCCATATCGAATCCTGGCGTGCCGCCTATCAAGGCATCATGCCTCAGGCAGTGCTGGATAACCTCCAATACGAGCCCAGATATGCCCATTGGAAATCAAGACTGGAAGCGGAAAATGCTCCGATATGGGTTGCTGAGCGCAGCGGGTCAGTAGCCGGCTGGATGGCGTGCGGCCCTGACCGTGATTGGCCGGAAGAGGCCTCCAGGCGAGAAATTCATGCGATCTACATAGCCCCACGGCACTACCGTACCGGCCTCGGAACAGCGCTGTTACGGCATTATTTCTCTTCGCTGGAGTTGCCCGCTGTTAGTTGTGTATCCCTCTGGGTATTACAGGACAACCTTGCAGCAATGGCTTTTTATCGACAGCACGGCTTCGACCATACAGAAGCCCGTAAAACCCTATCAAGAGGTGGGGTCGACCTGACCGAAGTGAAGCTGACCAAGCGGCTTATCTGACGTGACCCTTGAAATATCTGCTTTCATTTAAATCCTGCCGGTATTCCTGAGCCGCGGTAGCGTACGCGTTTCGCTGAACCTCACGCTTCAAGGAAACGGCTCATGTTCAAGACGCTTTTTACGGCGTTGGTCACGGCTGGCTGCGTGTTCAACGTTTTATCTGCCCAGGCTGCAAGCAACCTGGTCTACTGTTCGGAAGGCAGTCCAGCAGGATTTGACCCCGGCCTGTACACAGCGGGAACCGATCATGATGCTGCGGCCAGTACGTTGTTCAACCGACTGGCCGATTTCGAGCGAGGCGGCACCAAGGCCATTCCTTCCCTTGCAGAGCGTTGGGACATCAGCGAAGACGGCAAGACCTATACCTTCTTTCTACGGCAGGGCGTGAACTTCCATACGACGGACTATTTCAAACCGACCCGCCCCTTCAATGCTGATGACGTCCTGTTCACCTTTCAACGCATGCTGGATAAAGAGCATCCGTTCCGCAAGGCCTATCCCAGCGAGTTCCCCTACTTTACTGGCATGAGTCTGGACAAGAATATCGCCCGGGTTGAAAAGGTGGACGAGCATACAGTTCGCTTCATGCTAAATGAGCGCGACGCTGCTTTTGTGCAGAATTTGGCGATGCGGTTTGCCGGTATCCATTCAGCCGAATATGCCGACCAGCTGCTCAAACAGGGCAAGGCTGAACAGATCAACCAGAAGCCTATCGGTACCGGCCCCTTCGTCTTCAGTCGCTACCAGAAAGACGCCATGATCCGTTTCAAGGGCAACAAGGATTACTGGCAACCGGGACAGGTCAAGCTCGACAACCTTATCTTCTCGATTAATACCGATTCTGCCGTGCGGGCTCAAAAGCTGCGCACAGGCGAATGCCACGTCAGCGTTTACCCTAATCCGGCGGATATTGCCTCGCTGGAGAAAGACCCCAACCTGAAGGTCATGAGTAGCCCTGGCTATAACATTGGCTACCTAGGCTATAACGTTCAGCATCCGCCACTGGACAAGCTGGAAGTCCGCCAGGCGCTCGACATGGCGATCAACAAGCAGAACATCATTGAAGCCGTTTTCCAGGGCGCAGGGCAGCTTGCCGTTAACGGGATGCCGCCCAGCCAGTGGTCCTACAACGAAACGATAAAGGATCTGCCGCGCGACCCGGTCAAGGCCAAGGAGCTTCTCAAGCAAGCTGGCGTCAAAGAAGGCACAAAGATCACCTTATGGGCTATGCCGGTCCAGCGGCCGTATAACCCGAACGCGCGCCTGATGGCCCAGATGATCCAGAACGACTGGGCCAAGATTGGCATTAACGCCGAGATCGTGACGTACGAATGGGGCGAATACCTCAAGCGCGCCAAGAGCGGCCAGCAGGACACCATCCTGGTGGGCTGGACAGGCGACAATGGTGATCCAGACAACTGGCTGGGTACGCTGTATGGCTGCGATGCGATTGGCAGCAACAACTACTCCATGTGGTGCGACAAAACCTACGATGACCTCGTGAAGAACGGCAAGCGTGTCTCCGATCAGGCCGAGCGGACCGAGTTTTACCGTCAGGCTCAGGTGCGCATGAAGGAACAGATCCCCAATACCCCTATCGCCCACTCCACGGCGTTCATGCCCATGCGCAAGAATGTGCAAGGCTATGTAATGAGCCCGCTGGGCCATAACGCTTTCGTTGGGGTCAGCGTTGACTGATGTCGATACGGCGAGCCGTTAATCGCTCGCCGTGTCGCTCGCGGTAGGTAAATACGTCGGTTCGGTTTTATCATGACGGGTTGCTGCAAGAGATCATCATGAGCCGAGCCGATTTTCATCAAGCACATGCCACACAAGCCGTTGCCGAGGCACAGCGCCTGCTTTCCAGACGAGACGAAATGGGCGCACGCTGGCTACCCTGGGTCGCTACTGAGCTCTATAGCCTCAGCCCTACTGAGTACGCCTCGATGGTGAGGCGTGCCTTGGAGCAGCTGGCCGGTAATACGCCCAATACCTGAATGCTATTTGTCCTCAGAGAGCTATGAGCGAACTGCAGTACGGCCTCCTCTCACCTGAACTCCGCCCGCTTATCGATAAGTTTTATCGCGCCCATGGCAGCACCATGCGAGCCGCCAGAGGCGATGGCGTGCGCTATTGGGTAGCCCGGCGACAAGGCATTCTCGGTGTCCTGAACCTTAGTCCCATCGAACAGGGCTTTTGGCTGACGGGCCTCTTCGTTTCACATGAGGAGCGCGGTCAGCGTATTGCTGGCAGATTGCTGGAGCATGCCGTAAACCATGCGGCATCGCCTGTCTGGCTGTTCTGCCACCCCGAACTCGTCCCTTTTTATCAATCCAATGGATTTCAGACACTAGCATCCTTGCCTGAGTCGCTTAGCGATAAACTCCGGCGCTATCAGCAAAGCAAACCCTTGATAGCCTTGGAATACAGCCCGTCGTGATTGCCTTCTGATTCATGTTTCGGTCACATGATGAAGCTATGTTGAAGAAGTATATTACGGCTGCGGCAGCCTCTTACCCGCACAGTCGCCCTGCTATCCGTTTCGCGCAGATGGAAATTTCTTTGCCAGCCTTGAAGCAAAACGGTTGGCTTCGGGTCTTAAGACCATATAGTCCAGACGCGCGCCAGGAGGCCCCATGACTTCGCACCCCCAGCTCCACGGTACCGGTTTTCTCCTTTTGCTAAAGCGTCTGGTCTCCAAGCGCACCTTCGAGGATATTGATCGTCAGCTTGAGCAGCTAGGTACCGAATTTCCCCTGTTCGACCACCCGCCACTGAACATCGACCAGGAAGGCGCAGAAAGCCTTGAGGGGCTTGGTATCCGGGCGTATCAGTTCCAGGTCATGAGTTGTCACCAAGGTAAAATGGGTTTAGGTGCCGCCTTGATGAAGCTGGGCTTTACTCCCGTTTCGAGCACTCCTGAACAGACGCTGTATCGCAACGAGGCGGGTGAAAAACTGATGCTGCGCATGCAGTCCGAATTTGGCGGTGTGCTGCTCAATCTGGTCACGGACTCACCCGCCCTACTGGCCTCCATTCATGCACAAAAAATTGCACCGCCAGCTCCCTGGCAGGCATTTCCTACGGTCGATGTGGGTTGCATGGATACGCTACAAGGCGAGTTGGCGTTCTGGTGGAGTCAGCACTGGACGCCTTATTGGAGCCGCCTGGATGAAAACGAGCGTCTTCAGTACCTACAACTCAACAACGTGCCCGCTGCCTGGAAAGATTTCCTTTCGCTACACGCCTAAGCCACCCTGCTTTGCTGCTTGACGAGAACCTTTTCGCTCAAGCAGCGCTTGCTCTGTTGGCAAAAACAACACGCCAATTGACGCCCTCTCGTGAAACGTCTACAACACATCATGTTGTACGACGACTTATGACCGCTGTGCCTCTTCCATACTCGAACGAGATCTACAGCCATCACGTACAACGATCCATTCCGCATCGCTTACAACAACAAGGAAATGCTCATGCGAAATATCAAGCTGATCGTTGGCTTTCTGTGCCTTTTCAGCGGCTATGCTATGGCCGCCACGTCTTCGGATGAAACGGCGGTAGCTGAGGCCGTGGACAAGCTTACCCAGGCCATGTGGCACAAGGATATTGCCAGTCTGAATGCCCTGACGGCCGAAAATCTTACCTATGGCCATTCCAGCGGCAACATCCAAGATAAGAAAGCATTCATTGCGGATATCGAAACAGGCAAAAGCGCATTCAAAGAGCTGAAAATGCTCAACCAGAAAATCACAATGTCGGGTGATGTGGCCCTGGTTCGCAATCATTTTTCTGCACAAGCCATCAATAGCGGCAAGTTGACGCCTACTGAAATTGAAAACTTTCAGATCTGGCAAAAACAGAACGGAGAATGGCTGTTGATCGGCCGTCAGGCTTTCCGCTTCTAACCAGGCACCTGCCGCTTCCCCGCTACGAAGCGGCAGAATCAATCACCTGATCCGTTAGTCAAACACAGATCAGACACGACTGGCTTAAAACTGATCTTGAATACACTTCCCTACATTGGATGTGCTGGCTGGAGCCTGCCGCGTTCACAGTGGCCCGACTTTCCGGCAGAGGGCACCCACTTGCAGCGCTACGCTGCCCGCTTTAATACCGTTGAAATCAACTCTTCGTTTTACCGCCCTCACCAACCGGCGACCTACGCCAAATGGGCTGACTCGACGCCAGAGGGTTTTCGCTTCGCAGTAAAGGTCCCCAAGCAGATCACTCACATTCAGCGCCTCGCTCACGGCGGAGCACTGTTGAACGGCTTTCTGTCGGAGTGCAGTCACTTGGGAGAGAAACTGGGCTGCCTGCTGATCCAGCTTCCTCCTTCACTGGCATTCAAGGCAGAACTTACCCGTGACTTTCTGGAGGATCTTAGGGCGCGCTACAACGGACACGCCGTTCTTGAACCCCGCCATGCCAGCTGGCAACGTGATGATGCCCAGTCCATGCTGATGGCTTATCGAATCGGCCAAGTAGCTGCCGATCCCTCTCCATTGGCGAACGGCAACATGCCCGGTGCATCGCCGGAGGTGGTCTACTACCGCCTTCACGGCTCGCCCCAGATCTATCACTCCTCCTATACCCATGATGCCCTTGCGTCTCTGGCCCAGACCTTGGCACATCATCATGGACGGAGCGTTCCCACATGGTGCATTTTTGATAACACCGCCAGCGGCGCAGCCGTACCCAACGCACTGGACATGCAACGTCTGCTTGCAGGCTGATGGCGTATGCCGACCGCCGGACCTTTTGAAGGCGAACCCTTGGTTATCCACTTCCCTCTAAATCAGAGAGGTAGCGAGCCGCCCTGAGAATCGTAATGCCTTTGCAGGCCAGCCATGAAAATTCGATTTATTTCCAGCAACACGCGAAAGATTGAAGAAGTCTCTCACCTGCTCGCAAGAACGCGAATCGAGATTGTCCCCTACCAGATCAAAATCGATGAACTGCAAACCGAGGATGTGTGCCAATTGATCAGCGACAAGCTGCTCAAAGCCTTCCGCCTCGTTGGGAAGCCTGTATTCGTTGAACACACCGGGCTTTACATCAAGAGCCTGAATGATTTCCCTGCCGGCCTTACACAGCTCTTCTGGGACAAGCTACTGGCAGAACGCTTCTCCTCCGTCATAGGCGGCCTTGAAGATCCCTCAGCCGTGGCCAAGACGCTGATCGGCTACTGTGACGGTCGCAAGAAATACTTCTTTGAGGGTGCCGTTCCTGGGCGAATCACAGAGCAGCCGGCCGGTGATAGCAGCTTTGAATGGGATTGTGTGTTCATGCCTGATGGCCTTGATCAAACCTTTGCCCAATTGGGGCCACGCAAGCATGAGTACTCCATGCGACGGCAGGCGCTGGAAAAATTCGTCAGCTTTATCGAGGAGTCCTGAAAATGGAAAGCCTCAAGGACGCTTACCGTAGCAATCGGCTGATCCTGTTCGTAGGGGCTGGAGTATCGGCCAACCTTGGCTTGCCGCCCTGGAAACAACTGATCGAAGAAGTTGCCGTCCAGCTGGATTATGACCCGGACGTCTTCAATACCTACGGCAACTTTCTTGCGCTAGCCGAGTATTACCGTATCAAGAAGGGCAACATCGGTGCGCTCAGAAGCTGGATGGACCGGGAGTGGCATAAAGATATCGATATCACGGCATCAGAAATACATCGGCTGATCGTACAAGGCCGGTTCTCAGCGATCTACACCACCAACTACGACCGCTGGCTGGAATATGCCCACGATGCCTATCAGCGAGAGTACATCAAGATCGCCAATGCCAGCGATCTGGCCAAGGCGCAGGACAACATCAGGCAGATCATCAAATTTCATGGGGATTTCGACGATGACTCGTCGATTGTGCTGGCCGAAACAAGCTATTACGAACGGCTTCAATTCGAGACGCCGCTCGATATCAAGCTGAGAGCCGACACACTGAGCAAAGCCGTTCTGTTCATTGGTTACAGCCTTTCGGATACCAATATCCGGCTGCTCTTCCATAAGCTTTCAAAGATGTGGAGCAAGTATGAGCCCTCCGGCGTCAGGCCCATCTCCTATGTCTTTTCCCATATGCCCAATCCGGTACAGGAAGAGATCCTGAGCCAGTGGGGCATCCGCATGATTTCGTCAGACCATGACGATCCCGGCCATGCCCTGACGTGCTTTCTCAAGGAGCTGGTCGATTCCTGATGAAGCAGGCATCCATGCCCCTGCCCTTACAACGAGCGAGCGTACTGACCGCGGCCGAACATGCGGTCATAGTCATCCGGTGTGGCTTCTGAACGCGAGGCCACGCCTTCCGCCTGAATCTCCTTGGTCATCTCGACCAGTCGAATGGCAGCAGGTCGCTTTGAAATCTCGCCCAACCAGCGTGTCAGATGGGTATAACGCTCATGGGGTAAGCCAAGGAACTCGAGAATGGCCATCCAGGGATACGTCGCGATATCGGCAATCGAATAGGTATCGCCGCCCAGATAAGAGTGGGTAGCCAGACGCTGGTCGATAAGCTCAACCAGGCGCAGCGCCTCAGTGGTATAGCGCGAGCGCGCGTAGTTGGAGACTTCAGGCTCGAAGCGCGTAAAGTGGACATACTGACCGAACATGGGGCCGACTCCAGTCAACTGGATCATCAACCACTGCATGACGTCATAACGTGCCGTACCGCTTGCAGGCAGAAACTTCCCCGTCTTCTCAGCAAGGTACTGCAGGATTGCACCCGACTCGAACACACGATATGGCTCCCCGCTCGGTCCGTCAGGATCGATCAACACAGGAACCTTGCTGTTCGGATTGAGTGCCTTGAAGGTATCGGTGAACTGTTCCCCCTTCCAGACATGTACATGCTTGAACCGGTAAGCCAGTTGCAGCTCCTCCAGCATCAGCACCACTTTCAGGACATTGGGACTACCCATGCCATAGAGTTCAATCATTACGTTTGCTCCTTATCAGGTCCGTTCGTTACAGCCTTGGACAATGCTGTACATCAGTCAGAAAAAAGGGGTATCGGACAGTTCTGCTCGCTCATCAGGAGAGTTGAAAAATGCCTCCTGTCGCTCACTTAGAACGTTAGCCATTCGGCAAACCTCTGAATAGATAGCGGATGATTACCTACAGAACCCTTTGTCCTATTTGCCGGAGAAACCTGCATGGTTGATGTCGATAAAATCCCTGTTCAAGCGGACGTACTAGGCTCCGATGGTCAACACGTCGGCAAGGTCTATGACATTGTGGATCGCAATAAACTCAAGCTTGAGCGAAGTGATCCAGATGCTCAGGGGCAATATCACCTGATTCCTCTGGAATGGGTGGCCCGCGTAGACGGCGCTACCGTCCACTTGGCACGAACATGCGAAGAGGCACAGCGGGATTGGCAGACGGGATAAGCAGGAATCTGAAAAGCAAAACGGTGGGCCGAAACCCACCGTTTTATTACCTTCCAGGCCTACCATTCAGGTCGCTTGAAACGGCTTATTCTCGTGCAGCAGTACGTTGAGTTCATCAACGATCGGCTCCCACTCGGCATCGTTCATGATTTCTTCTTTCAAAAACGCCGCCTGGCTGGGCGTCCAAAAAGGTGCTTCGGAAATCTTGACGTCATCGGGAAGCGGATAGTGCTTGGCGACAAACGCGTCAATACTGGCCTTATCTGAATCCAGACCCAATTGATCGAATAAGGTTGTGAGATCTTTTACAGGAAGTTCCATAGTCATCTCTCCAGGCTTTCAAATCAGTCCGTAGCAAACTGGGACGTAATGCAGTGTCGTCACTTAATCGCTTACGAAGCATTTACCAATAGAGAGGCAGCTGAGCGCATCGGTTCAATCACAGGCCATCAGCAGATGCATTTGATCTGGAAGCAGCCGAGCAAGTGAGAAAGATCACAAAAACGTAGTCATACCGTCATAAGAGCTTAAAAAGGCGGCCTGCATATGCGCTATCAAAAACAAGCGGTTGCGCTCGTAGTGGCTTGGTTCATGGTAGGTGGTTTCGCCCACCTGTTCATGGCCGGCTTTTTCGTCAAACTTGTCCCCATCGACGTACCCTACCGGTTTGCCATCGTTTGCTTTGGCGGCATTCTGGAAATGATGGTAGCGGTTGCGGTGCTCTTCAAAGAGCTTCGTCGTTACGCGGGCAGCGTTCTCTTTGTCTGTACGCTCCTTATGCTGCCTGTACACTTCTACACCTGGCAACATGCGGGCCTGTTTCCAGCGCTTCCTGAGTGGGCCCTGGCAGTACGTCTTGTACTGCATGCGCTTTTTCCAATCGTCATCTGGTATGGCTGTATTCATTACACCCCACCTGCCGAACTGGTAGACAGCGAGAAAGGGGCCGATAAAGGTGTCCACGGCCAGCTCCAGACTGGCGTTAGCCAGCCTGTTATGCGCACCGTAGGCGTAACGCCGGCTTCCAATGCTACTCAGTGGAGCGAACAGAAGCGTTCTCCGACTCCCTGAACATGGACGAAAGATTCTTCTCGATGTTCGCGCAGAGATCGGTCATCTGTATCTGGTGCTGGCTTTCAGAAAACGGGCTTTGTAGATCAGTTCCGATTTTCTCGAGCGCCAGCAACATAAAGCCCACTACCGTAGAGGCCAGAGGTGTAAACCAGCCTAACGACTCTACTAACCCTACCGGGACGATCAAACAGAACAGCGAGATGAACAGGCGTGGAAAGTACACATAAGGATACGGCAACGGAGTATTAGCGATGCGCTCCATACCTCCCTGCCAGTTGGAAATATCCACCATCGTCGATTCAAGACGTGCCAAACGTATGCTGTCCAGACGCCCTGCCTTGTACTCCTGGGCAATCAAAGCTGCCGAGCCGCTTAGGATGTCGTTGGGAAAATTATTGGTATCACCGCTTCGAGCCACTTCCTCAGCAGGCAACAACTCTGCAAGTCGCTCTGGAATCGGCGCCTTCTTGAGATGCGCGGCTAAAGCATTGACATAGGCCACATGGCGGCGAAACAGCACCTCCTTAATAGGGTTTAAAGCATCGCCCGGGTCATCAACCAGAATCAGAACCTGACGGGCAAAGTTGCGCGAGCTGTTAACCATCCCTCCCCATAACGTACGAGCTTCCCACCAGCGGTTGTAGGCGCTGGTGTTCCGAATACTCACCAGCATGGCCAGGGCCGAGCCCAGCAGCGTCAATGGCATCGAAGGAAGGCTCATTCGATCATCGACGAACAGCATGAAGTCAACGGTGACAACAATGTCCCAGATAAGCAGCCAAAACAGCGACCAACCTGTATAGGAAAGGGTTTTATGCAGGAATCGGTACTTACGGCGAATAAGGGTTGGCAATGCAGCGCTACTCCAAAATAAAAACTTACTAGCGCTATGACCACTGCGTTTGAAACCTGGCTCACGAAAGCCATCTCAGGAAGTTGATTCAAGATTCTTCCGGGTTAACCTAATCCGAGAGATGTCCTCTGATCGCAGCGGTAGTTGAGGCAGATCAACAGGACTTATTGCGATCGTTTTTGACAATCTACGGCTGAATTTCAAATATACGTAATAATTCAAACCACCTCTCACTTTCGCCTTTGCACAAATCCACAAAACACCTTTGCCTAACTTGAATATGCGCAGAGGGTGACAGACGGTATAAGATTGCTGTTATAAGAATTCCAACATCCTTCACCGTGCAACTCCCGGGCGACCCTTGCGGTCCAGTCCGGTGAATCCTATTTTAAGAATTTGGTATTGCCTTCATGAACGAAACGACTGGACCGTTTGCAAAAACGCGTCTTTTTTCTACGTTAGTCGGCATCGTCCTTGTGTTGATTGGTCTCGCCATGCTTGTAGGTGGCGTCAAACTGATCACTGTAGGAGGATCCTTCTATTACGCCCTCGCGGGTGCCGGTATTTTCATCACTGGTATCCTTCTCGTGCTTGCCCATCGTGCAGCACTCCCATTGTTTGCGCTCGTTCTGTTTGCCTCAACGCTGTGGGCGCTGTACGAAGTCGGCCTGGACTGGTGGCAACTGGTTCCACGTCTGGCATTGTGGTTTGTAGTAGGCATCGTTCTGCTTTTGCCATGGATACGTCGCCCCATGGCACGTAAGGCGGGTATCAGCTCAGTAGGCGCCATGCCACTGACCGGCGCGGTCGTTCTGGCCGGTGCTGCTGCAGTCGCCAGTCAATTCACCAATCCACATAACATTGAGGGCAGTCTGGATCGTGCCAGTGCAGGTACAGTGAACGCTGCCCCCACCATGCCCGATGGCGATTGGCAGTCGTATGGGCGTACATCATTTGGCGACAAATATTCCCCGCTGAATCAGATCACCCCGGAAAACGTGAATCAGCTGGAAGTCGCCTGGAGCTATCGTACCGGCGACATTCCCGGGCCGAACGATCCGCAGGAAACCACGGCTGAAAATACGCCCCTCAAGGTCAATGGAAAGCTGTACGTCTGTACGCCGCACAGCCAGGTCATTGCCCTGGACCCCGACTCCGGCAAGGAGCTATGGCGCTTTGATCCCAAGCTGAGCACTCAGAGTGCCGACAGCTTCAAGGGCTGGGCACACATGACCTGCCGTGGCGTGGCCTACCATGATGATGCCGCCTATGCACAGGCGGATGCTCAGGACAATGCGCAGGCAGCGTCTGCCCCAGCAGAGGCTACACCAGTCAGCAACTCCTGCCCTCGCCGTCTGTTCCTGCCCACCGCCGATACTCGCCTGATCGCCATAAATGCCGACACTGGCAAAATGTGCGAAGACTTTGGTGACAAAGGCTCCATCAACCTGGGCGCCAACATCGGCGGCTTCACTGCTGGTGGCTACTACTCCACCTCGCCGCCGTCAGTTACCCGTGACCTGGTCATCATTGGTGGCCATGTAACGGATAACGCCTCTACTGACGAGCCTTCCGGCGTTATTCGTGCCTATGACGTGCACGACGGCCATCTCGTCTGGAATTGGGACAGTGGTAACCCTGAAGCTACCGAGCCGATCCAGCCAGGCCAGACCTACACCCGCAACTCTGCGAACGTATGGTCCGTCATGTCAGTGGACGAAAAGCTGGGCCTGATCTACCTGCCAATGGGTAACCAAACGCCGGATCAGTACGGTGGCATGCGTACGCCAGAAGCCGAGAAATACAGCGCCGGCGTTGTCGCTCTGGATGTCAATACGGGTAAGGTACGCTGGAATTACCAGTTCACTCACCATGACCTATGGGACATGGACGTAGGTGGGCAGCCCACGCTGATGGATATCAAGACGGCTGACGGCATCAAGCCAGGCCTAATTGCATCCACCAAGCAAGGCAGCCTCTATGTGCTGGATCGCACCAATGGTCAGCCCATCGTTCCTATACACGAGACGCCCGTTCCGCAGGGCGCAGTGGAAGGCGATCATACGTCCCCCACGCAGCCAATGTCCGAACTCAACATGATGCCGCAGACACTCAAGGAAGCGGACATGTGGGGTGTGACACCTCTGGATCAGATGCTGTGCCGTATCACGTTCAAATCGCATCGCTATGAAGGCATCTACACGCCGCCTTCCCTGCAGGGTTCGATCGTTTATCCGGGCAACTTCGGTGTATTCGACTGGGGTGGCGTCGCCGTGGATCCTATCCGTCAGGTGATGTTCCTTTCGCCTAGCTACATGGCCTTTACATCCAAGCTTGTCGCACGCGAGGATGTCGAGGGTGGTCCGGCTCGCAAAAGCGAGACAGAGGGCGTTCAGCCAAACAAAGGCGCACCGTACGGTGTGATCATGGGGGCACTGCTGTCTCCGATGGGCCTGCCTTGCCAGTCACCACCATGGGGTTATGTGGCTGCTGTCGACATGACCACCAATCAGGTCATCTGGAAGCACAAGAACGGCACTGTTCGTGACAGTGCGCCTGTTCCAATGCCGCTCCCCATGGGTGTTCCAGCATTGGGTGGGGCTTTCATGACATCCAGCGGCTTGGCCTTCCTGAGCGGTACGCTAGACCAGTACCTGCGTGCCTACGATGTTCGTAACGGTAAGCAGCTGTGGGAAGGTCGCCTGCCAGCAGGTGGCCAGACAACTCCCATGACCTACACCGGCAAGGATGGACGTCAGTACATCCTGGTTTATGCGGGTGGGCATGGCTCTCTAGGCACTCGTCAGGGCGACTATGTAATCGCCTTTGCACTGCCTCAGAAGTAAAAAGCTGATAGCAGGCGGGGCTTATCTGTAGCCCCGCCTGCCTTCACCCTTCAAGCTGACATCTCTTCAAACTGCCCCGCCTTACGTCTTTCTCTCTCAACTGTCGTTTCGCTGTACCAGACGTCACATTTTCAAAAAAAATAGATCACTGTACTTTTCTTTGAATTTTTAGCCAGTTCAAGGAAATAAATACGTTTTTTAGCGGTCTATATCGCTGACCGGACAGCCTGCAATCATGGGTTTGATCATTAGATGAACTTTTGGTCTTTTCAAATGCTCATATATGATCGTAATATGATCCTGCTGTGCCCGTGCATTACTGTGAATCGCAACATGGTGTTTAGATACAGATCCAACATCGTTACGACTCCGTTACACTCAGTGCTCAGTCTCGGTCAAGACTTCCCTTTACCGAAACTTAATTTTTGAAAAGGTAAAAAACACCATGGCTAATCGCGAAACCGGTACTGTTAAGTGGTTCAACGATGAGAAAGGTTTTGGCTTCATCACCCCGTCCTCCGGCGGTGCTGATCTGTTCGTTCACTTCCGCCAGATCAAGGCTGCTGGCTTCAAGAGCCTGAAAGAAGGTCAGGCTGTATCTTTCGTGGCTGCCAAAGGCCAGAAAGGTATGGAAGCACAAGAGGTTGAAGTGGTTTAATCCACTTCCCTTGAAAAAGCCCCGTCCATGACGGGGCTTTTTTTATGCCTGAATCAAATGCAAAGGCTTAGTCAAAAAGGGGTTGGCTATCTGCGCTAATACCTGTCATTTTCTGCAGGATCTCATCCGCCGCACGCTCGGCCTCCATAAGGTCCGTAAAGGTACAGTCTGTCGCCACTCGGTGCAGAGCTTCCTCTTCCTTTCCATGCCCTTGTATGGCAATAAAGGCTTCGATGCCTGTTTCACTTTCTACCGCACTTGCCCAGGCGCGATGATCGCCAAAGATTCGCAATCCCATTAATCTCTCCTCTCGTCTAATCCGTGTTCATAAGATAGACACAGGCCAAAGCCATCCTATCCACAACGAGAGTAGATTGATCGATTCAGAGTAGACTCAGGCAGACCAACCTGATCAGAGGCATCAGTGTTGGCCCGCCCTCGGATGTATCAGCCACAACGAGCCGTCTTGATCACAAGCGCCTCATCAGTGGTAACCGTCAGGCGCTCAGAGTTGAAATCCATCGTCATGGCATCATCCGGACGCACAAGACGTGTAATTCTTGCACCAGAACGCTCTTGAAGCTGCTTGAAGAGCTCAGGAGTGGCCGTCTTGCCCACTGCATATTGCGCAGCATCAGAGTTACAACCACTTCCAAGTGCGGATGATGATGCAGTTGCATCACTGCTTCGGGTACGTTCGTTACTGCCAGACTCTGGAGAGCTGCTACAGGCACTTACAAGAACCAAGGAAGAAATTAACGCTGCCAGGGAACTCAACTTCCAAGTCATTACACTGCCTTATCGTTTACATAAAGCTCTACCATACGGACTCGAAGCACCCGGCAACAAGGGCTACTTTGTAAATATGGCTTACCGTCTTCAAGAGGGAGCGTGCGTACTCCACCGTACCAGAAAGAAACCGACCAGTAGCAAGAAGCCAACAACCAAGGTATTAAGCTCGAAAAGACTTTGAATACCTAGACGGGAAGCAATGCGGCGAGCTATGAAATAGCGCCATGTCATTTGAGGGCCAAACATGGCCATCAGAAGACAGACAAAGAGAATCCCTTGAACTACCCATCGGCATGTATACATGCAGCATTAAACCCTCTCCTAAATTAGGGCGAGATTTTCAGTGCGCCTATCAATGCTCACAATTCACATCAGTCGAAAGTGTGACGTACTTACCTTAGCAAAATGCAAAACCTATGCGTTTACGCCTGGAAGCCATTCAGGCCGCCTTTGTAAGGAATGAATTCATTATTAGCCCGTCAAAAGAGACGGCTTCATCGAATTACACCACTAAGGGAGTACGATCATGAGCAATGCAGGCAACCTGGTTATTACCTATGAAGAGGCAGGAGAACCAAGAGAACTGGCAATAGCCGACGCGCCGGCTGATGTCGATGAAGGCACTGTCCTTTTGTACGTACTGAAACAGCATGGAGGCGAAAGTCTGGAACTAGATTTCCCCCCCTATAGTGACGAACTCAACAAGCGTCGTCTGCGTGCACAAAAGCTCAACCTGCTTAACATCGACTGGGCTTATCGATAGGCATCCGCCTGCCCTGCTAGATGGGCCTTGCTACGCTTGACAGCCTGTCCTGCTTTTTCGAATCATGCGCGACTCATTTATAAAATCAGTTGGTTATAAATGAGTCGGCAACGTTTGGTTATTTGTTCTCTGCGTCCTCATCAGACTCCAGAGGAACAGGAGCCTCTTTAGGGTTAGGCTGAATCTCAGGGTCAACGTCGATCTGGTCAGGATTTATATGATCAGTTTCAGGCATGTTGGCATCTCCAAGAAGTAAGCAGCAATATTTTGGGCATTCATACCGGGTATTGGTTCTTACCTTTCTCTGCCCTTAAGCGCGTTATAATGAGAATAGAGGCAAGCCAATACGCATCGAGTCATGTCTTTCGTATCACCTACTGCCTGATCAGCATTCATTCGCTTTACCTAGAGAGTCCATATGTTACGCACAGTATTGTTTTTGGCGTTGACTGCATTCATCGCCTGCGCCTTCGGGATGTTACTTCTGGGTAATGCCTACTGGTTTACAACAGGCGGCTGTCCTTCGCATGGCGGTGTTGCTGAAATATGTGATCAAACCAAAGCCAGAATTCAGCTGGGCTTCGGTATTGCAACGATGATTGTGGCTACTATCGCCATGATTGTCTGCATCGTTAGAGACACCAGAAAATAGAGATTCTTAACGTCTTCAACCTGCAAAATAGATATCTTTAACAATTAAAGGCTCAAACAGCGCTCCCTATCGAACTACTGTATAAACTTAATGTCAGTGTGCCATCCTAAATAGTCGTTCTAAGCATACTGACATGCAACCCTCTCGCTATGATGCCGCCCGCTCCAGAATACAAGCTGCCCTGGCACCTTTGGAATGCCATTTCACCAACCGTGATTCTCGCGGTACCTTTGCCTTTAAAGCGATAGATCCTCAGGGAGTTATCCACTTTGAATCTGGGCGTATCCGTACCGCGATCTACTGCAATCCTACTTCCCTACACCACCTTTTGGTCGCCGCCCGTAAAAAACTGCTGGCTCAAAACATTGAGCTAGAATCCTGGGACGAGCGCCTTACTCTTGAGATGATTGGGCAGTGGGAAAAGGCAGCTAAGCGTACACGGCGCTAATCCTGTCGCTAGCGGGTTACATGACAGTAAGTCGCTAGCAATTACCTCTCCGCCAAACAGCTGTTTATCCATACAGCGAACCATTTCTCATTTTAGTCTTACTGCCTTCCTCAAACCCAACGCTGCCCGTTACCATCCGCGCCGATTTACTTATCGAGCACGACCATGTTTCGTATTTTTTCTCTAATTTCTTTCTTCTTTTTTATCATTCCGGCTCATGCAGAAGCGCCTCGCACGTTTCGCGAAGCCAAAGTGATAGGCGCCAAAGTCTACAAGCAGCAACCTGTAGATTTTTATTGCGGCTGCCACTACTCCGGCAAGACGGTGGACCTGAAAAGTTGTGGCTATGTGCCCCGCAAAAATGCGACCAGGGCCTCTCGCATCGAATGGGAGCACATCGTGCCTGCCTGGGTTATCGGCCATCAGCGCCAGTGCTGGCAAAAAGGAGGGAGAAAAAACTGCACCTCAAGCGATCCGGTTTACCAGAAAGCCGAAGCTGATTTGTTCAACCTGGTACCAGTCATTGGTGAAGTGAATGGCGACCGCAGCAATTTTGCGTTCGGCTGGCTGCCACAGAAACCGACCCAGTATGGAGCCTGCCAGATGGTGGTCGACTTCAAGGCCAAAAAAGCCATGCCCCGCCCAGAAATCCGCGGCATGATTGCGCGCACCTACCTATACATGAGCGAACGGTATGACTTGCGCTTATCCAAGCAGGACCAACAGTTGTATTCAGCCTGGAACAAGCAATACCCGGCCGAGCGGTGGGAGCGCCAACGAAACCAGCGCTTGGCGTGCATTATGGGTCACGGCAATAAATACGTTGGAAACGTCGATCTCAAGGCCTGTCGTACCTAAGATCACTGATCATCCTGTAGCGCTGACTGCTAACCAACGCTACAGGACAGGCGAATTGAAAGAGTTCAGGCAGGAGGGGAAGAGGAAAGAATCTGGATGGTCATTGCTACCAGAAGTGTTACGAGACCAAACAGAAGCAGTACGACGCGCCCCCACCATGTATGGTTATTCTTGACACCCACGATCAGCGCTATTCCCAGAATAGCCAGGGTAGCCGGCAGGTAACGAACCGCCCAGAGCATTACCCAAAAAATCCTTTCCCATACGTGGATCAACACGTCCTGCATTTCTACTTCCCGCGAAGAATTATTGTCAGGCTTTCATTTTACAGACCGGACACTCATGCACCCAACCTGAATGCCTACCGATGCCGCGACCATTCATCTGCCATTGCAGCCGCCCTTACCTGCCCACTTCAAGTTTCGCCTGTTACGCCGATATGTCATGTAGCTCAGGCATATTTCCGGCCTTAATGTCCCACTCATCACATAGCGAATTCATACAGGCAGTCACTCGCGATGATCAGTAAAAAGCCCTTCACGCCCACCGAAAAATTTCTCTACGTTTCCGTCCCGGTCGTTTGGGTCATTTTATTCGGCGCACTTTTCTCATACCTCTAGATGACTGAGAGCGTGCTCTCGAAACAACCTAAAGGGCACGCTGCTTAACCCGTTAGTCAATGCAATACTTAACCGCCTCGCGAACATCGCTGGGCCGAAGAGGATTGTTAGCCATGCGTTCGTGCAGTGTGATGTGACTGCCACGAGAGCTATCGTCTACATGGATAACCGCAGCAGGAATAGAAGAAACCTTGGATGGCACAATAATTCTTTGCTCGCTAGCTGTTCCTGCCAGCGTTGCAGGCGCCCGACTTTTAGCCAGTCGATCAACCAGGCATTGGGTATAGGCCTGAACGTCCTTACCTGATCTGACATCCATTGAAGGCGGACTTTGCTCCAGATCTTTTACGCTTGCACACCCGGCGAGTAGAAGCACGGCTCCTACACAAAACCATTTCATTACCCACTCCTGGCACCGTGACTCGTCAGTCAGAAGACCTGACGTTATACGTCAATTTGAGAACATTATTGAGCTGTGTTTGAGACGAAATGTTTTAACGACCCAAACAAAAAAGCCGATCCTTTCGGATCGGCTTCTTGCCCCGCCAGCAGTGCGGGAATATTTGGTAGGCACGATTGGACTCGAACCAACGACCCCCACCATGTCAAGGTGGTGCTCTAACCAGCTGAGCTACGTGCCTGCTGTGGGTGCGCATTTTACGGAATCAGACTGGGTCGTCAAGCATTTTTCTTCTAAATTACTGAAAAGACGAAAATTTATTGGCATAGCCTGAAATCCGGTAATTCCCTAGTGAGAGAACTGAACCTTAAATGGCTTGGCAACCGGATAGGCTAGATCTTCTCCCTTGCATACCGACAACCTCCGCTTAAACAGCCCTTCAGCCAACTTGATGACTACAGTAACTTTCGCCTACGGAGAAACCTGTTGCCTCGGCCAGAGGCCGCGCAAGTCTGCCATTCCACCATATCCCTGGGACGATGGCCTATCACCTCGCGCCCTACCTTGCGCCCTTCTTCAGCGACTCGCTCAATCGACAGCGGACTTGTATCTTTCAAAGCCACTACCGGCTCATCTATACACCTGACCAACGCATACAAAGTATCTATGCCGTATCGGTCAAGAAGATGCTCGGCAGTGATACGGATATGGATCAGCGTCGTGGTTATCACGAAGCGTACTGAAATCAGGCCCACCAAAGCAGGCGACTGCGGTCGATAGAGGCAGTTGCCTACACTGCAGGCTGAGCGACACAAAAAAGGCCGGAATTTTCCGGCCTCTCAATTTAGACGAGACGTCGGGCTGGCCTACGCCGCGGCATGATAAGTACAGCCAGTGCTAAGGCGATGGCCTCGATGATCCAGGACAGTAAAAAGGCACAGGCCAGCCCCCAACCGATACATTCAGGCGTCAGGACAACCTGATAACGGTAGCCTTGCCACGTCTCTTCAAGTATTGCTGGGTTAGCCTTGGTAAAGACATGCCAGGCGCGCTCATACCAGCGGCCCTGCAATGCCTGCCATTGCGAATCGAGCATTTGCTCACGGCGCATCAGCATGCCAAGGCTATCGGCATCGCTCTGGAAGACCGGATCATCACTGGCACGATAATGGGCTACCAGACGATCCATATCACCGCCAAAAAACTCGCCTGCCGTTTTGCGATACCCTTCCAATGCCTGATGGGCTTCAAGGCGATGGGCCTCGATACGCTGGCTGTAATCAGTGATAAACCCTGGTATCTGCACACCAACCAGAAGGCCTAGCGCAAACAGGATTAGCCGGATGTAACTACGCAGCATCATAACTCCTTGCGTATTGAATGGCAGGCTTCGCTACAACCGTTTAGACCCGCCCCTGGGTGACGATTTCGCCATCCCACCATAATTTCCACTCACCAGGCTGATGAAGCGCCCAGGTTTCGTTGGCCGTCAAAGGCTCTGTCGCAATCACTGTAACCACATCATCAGGCGTTGTTTCAGCCTTGAAATCTACCGTCAGGTCGGCGTCCTTCAAGTGCGCCGGACCAAACGGGGCCCGTCGCGTAATGTGGGCCAGCTTGGTCGAACAAAACGTGAACAGCCAGTCACCGTCACTCAGTAGACAGTTGAACACACCAAAGCGGCGAAAGTGATCGCAAGTTCCGACCAGAACAGGCAGGAGCATTTCGACAGGCACCGGATCGGGAAAACGCCGCCTGACCTCATTGAGCAGATGACAGAATGCCGCCTCACTGTCCGTGTCCCCTACTGGCTGGAACAGACCGGGATCTGGTGCGAACTCGTTGAGTTGGCCATTATGGGCAAAACACCAGTAGCGCCCTCCCAGCTCCCGAACGAAAGGGTGTGTATTGGCAAGGTTTACCGAGCCGACATTAGCGTGGCGAATATGCGCGATAACCGTGCGACTCTTGAGCGGATAGCCCTGGATCATGCGAGCCACTTCAGAATCCGCTCCCGGCATGGAATCCTTGAACATGTGCAGTCCGCGTCCTTCGTACAGCGCCACGCCCCAGCCGTCCCGGTGGGGACCGGTACGTCCTCCTCGCTGCATCAGCCCCGTCAGGCTGAAGGTGATATCGGTAGGAACATTGGCACTCATGCCCAACAATTCACACATATCCAGACCTCATTCGATACGGCACGAGAGATGCTCTAATAGCAGGCCCTCTGCCAGACAATGAGTATGTCCAAGAAACAGTTTCGAATCAGCTGTTTGACGACGATACGGCAATAAAACGGCTACCTGACGGTACTCCCGGCGGCTTCCTATCATTCACTTGTTTTATGAACATACACAGAGATGGACCCAGCCAGACGGAGAACATTCGCCCCAGCCTGCAAACAGACAAGGGCGGCGTGATAGCTACAGGCGCGGCTCGATGCGCGTACGACGCTCTGGGACCCGTGATGGTGGGGATGATGGCGAGGGGTTGTTCGCTGCCGTGGGAGCAGGCTGGTCGGCAGGCGGTGGTGTCTGGTTGGCAGCCTCATCATTGCGTCGGGAGCGTTGAAACAGCCAGCGGATCAGCGCGAAGATGAAATATGCCGCGAATGCGATACACCCATACAACGCCATTTCCGCCACAGCCCGCCAGGCACTGTTTCCTACATGGAAGCCGAGATCCATGACGACAATGGCGCTGGAGGGTGCGTAAAAGCTGTGCTCAGGGTCTGCTATCGTCGGAGAGAACAGTATCAGGGCAACAATCAAACGGATGGGTTCTCGCAGCCAACGCCACATCCAGCCGGTCGCTTTGAAACACACCCATAGACAGCCTAGTGCGGCAACACCATAGACAGCCCAGGCAATCAGGTAATCATGCTCAGTCATTTCGATACATGGCGGGTCTATAAAAAGGATGCCTATGATAGCGACTTTTGCACGGTTGGGCGCCCCTACTCGCGCCCTGCCCATGCACAGGCACCCAAAACCGGTCCACCGACACCTAAGGAGTCACCCCATGACACAACCTCCTCTCGCTCAACGTACGCACGGCGCAGATCCCTACGTTTGGCTGGAGAAACGCGATGATCCTGAAGTGCTGGCCTATCTGAAAGCTGAAAATGCTTATCTGGACGAGGTATTGCAGCCGGAAGCCGCGCTACGTGAGACACTTTTCCAGGAGATCAAGGGACGCATCCGGGAGACGGACCTGTCACTGCCGGTACCGTACAAAGATTATCTCTACTACCACCGAACCCGCGCCGGTGATGAATATGCGCGCCATTACCGCTGCCCTCGCCCCCAGGACGGCTCGCTGACCATCGATGAGTCCCAGGAGGAATTGCTACTCGACGCCAATGAACTGGCCGGTGGCGGATTTCTGTCAATTGGCCGTTTCACGCTCAGCCCTGATCAGACCAAGCTGGGTTACAGCCTGGACCAGACCGGTGACGAAACCTATCGTCTGTTTATAAAAGACCTGGCATCAGGCGACTTGACCGAACTTCCTTTCAATGACTGCGATGGCAGCATGACCTGGGCTGGCGATAGCCAAACCCTGTTTTTCGGAGAGCGTGACGAGGCTCATCGCCCTCACAAGCTCTATCGCTATCGCCTGGGTGACCAAGAGGCGCAAATGGTCTTCCACGAGACGGATGGCCGCTTCTTTATTGGATGCTACCGCTCAAGCTCCGAGCGCAAGCTGATTCTCCTTTCCCACAGCAAGACCACCAGTGAAGCCTGGGTCATGGACGCGGACCGGCCAAGCGAGGCTTTCGTCTGTGTAGCCCCTCGTCAGGAAGGTCATGAGTACTTCCCTGATCATGGAGCTGATGGCTGGATGATTCGAAGCAATCAGGCAGGTATCAACTATGCCCTGTATCAAGCGCCTGATGACATGCCCAGCCGTGAGCACTGGGAGCTGCTGGTTCCACATGATCCCGAGCGCATGCTTGAAGAGGTAAACCTCAATGCCAACGGCTATATCCTGAATCTGCGCGAGTCAGGCCTGCCGGTGCTCGAGGTACGCCCCAAAAACGCACCTGCCTATCGGGTACAGTTACCTGACGAGATTTACAACCTTGGGATGATCGACGTGCTGGAGTTTGACAGCCCGGTCATGCGTTTGCGTTATGAGTCACTCAATCGCCCTGCACAGGTACGCCAACTAGACCTTGCCACCGGCGAACAACAGGTCTTGAAGGAAGTCCCGGTAGAGGGGCCGTTCAATGCCGACGACTATGTCAGTCGACGTTTGTGGGCTACGGCGCCAGATGGCACGCAGATCCCGATCAGCCTGGTCATGCGCAAGGATCGGATGGGCCAGCCCACCCCGCTGTACCTGTACGGTTATGGCGCCTATGGTCACAGCCTCGACCCTTGGTTCTCCCATGCACGCTTGAGTCTGCTGGACCGTGGCTTCACCTTTGCCATCGCACATGTGCGAGGCGGTGGCGAATTGGGTGAAGCCTGGTATCAGGCGGGCAAGCTGGAAAACAAGCAGAACACGTTCGATGACTTTATTGCCTGCGCCGAACACCTGATCGATCTGAGGCATACCACCGCCTCGCAGTTATGCATCAGCGGCGGTAGTGCTGGCGGCCTGTTAATTGGCGCCGTGCTCAATCAGCGGCCTGATCTGTTTGCAGCAGCCATTGCAGAAGTCCCGTTCGTGGATGTGCTCAATACGATGCTCAAGCCCGACCTTCCTCTGACCGTCACCGAGTACGATGAATGGGGCAATCCAGGTGAGGCCGATGTATACGCCCGCATCGCTGCGTATGCGCCTTACGAAAATGTAAAGGCCCAGGCTTATCCAGCCTTGCTGGCCGTAGCAGGCTATCACGACACTCGCGTGCAGTACTGGGAAGCGGCCAAATGGGTAGCCAAGCTCAGAGCCACGCGCACGAATGATGCCTTGCTGCTACTCAAGACCGAGTTTGGCGCAGGTCACGGCGGCATGAGCGGTCGTTATCAGGCGCTACGTGACGTAGCACTTGAGTACGCTTTCCTGCTCAAGGTTCTTGGACTGAGTCACTGATACGCTTCCAGCAGGCAGAGCATCAGACCCTGCCTGCTGGAAACGCTCCGATCTGTTAACCAGCTATCGATCCCACCGGAACAGCTTTGCCTTGGCGCGGTCTTTTTGTAATTGCCTGTCATCAAGGAGCTTGCCATGTTGGGCCGCCGTGCTACTCGGAACAGCCATCTTTCAGACCGCGTGCAAAATGTGGGGGGACTTGAGCGTGTTGCCTCCCTGACAGGGGGTGGCCTGCTATTGATCAAGGGACTACGACAGGGCGGCCTGCTCGGGGTTGCCAGGATGGCGGTCGGGGCGTTGGCGCTTTACCGAGGTTATTCAGGGCATTGTGCTGCCAAACAAGCGTTGAGCCATAGTGAGTTTGAACGCCAGCTGATGCGCGACTATCACTGGAAAAATGCCAAGACCGAGTCTTGCTGCGTGGTTATCAATCGACCCAAGGACGAGCTCTATCGGTTTTGGCGCGACTTCAAGAACCTGCCTGCATTCATGGAGCTGATCCAGCGCATCGACATCCTGGACGACAAACGCTCTCACTGGGTGATTCAAGGCCCAACCGGCCCGCTGGAGTGGGATTCAGTCATTACGGAGGACGAGCCTGGCAACTTGATTGGATGGCGCTCCATCGCCGGCGGCGATCTCAATACGATGGGCTGGGTAGCCTTCAATGAGCGTCCTGATGGTAGTACCGAAGTCGAAACCCTGATTGCCTATGATCCGCCAGGCGGCGTACTGGGGCACAGCCTCGCCAAGATCATGAAACGCGATCCGGCGTCACAGGCTTCCCGAGACCTGACTCATTTGAAACGCTTGATGGAAAGTGCGACCAGCGCCACGCAGACGGTAACCGTTACCGGAAACGCATCGCTGACCGATCCGTCCCCGGTGGGCTGACTCAGCCCGCCCGAAAGATCATATAGTCTTCCCAGTCCTCTTCCGCTACCTGGGTTTCACTCAGCATGCGGCCCGACTGGGAGATTCCGGCATCATGTACGGCGCTTTCGTCTCCCGAGACCAAGGGATGCCAGAGCGGCAGGTCCTTGCCTTCTGACACCAGGCGATAGCCACAGGTGGGCGGCAGCCACTTGAATTCATCAGCCTGTCCTGGGGTGAGCTGAATACAATCAGCCACAAACTGCTTCCGTTCGGCGTAGCGGGTGCACTTGCAGGTTTTCAGGTCCAGTAATTTGCAGGCGATACGCGTGTAATACACGCTGCCATCGTCCTCATCCTCCAGCTTTTGCAGACAGCACAAGCCACAGCCGTCGC
The DNA here is from genome assembly GCF_019400845.1 of Pseudomonas sp. MAG002Y. Taxonomy (NCBI): domain Bacteria; kingdom Pseudomonadati; phylum Pseudomonadota; class Gammaproteobacteria; order Pseudomonadales; family Pseudomonadaceae; genus Pseudomonas; species Pseudomonas sp. MAG002Y. The sequence continues at coordinate 91,636 of NZ_WOEJ01000014.1, forward strand.
ATAAGGACTCCCACTCCCCCTGGTCGAGCTGGTCTAGGGTCTTGCGTTTCCAGAAAGGTCGAGTGATATCAGCCATGAACGTAGTCGGTTGCGAAAAGCGCGCAGTCTAGTCCTCATGCACGAATCGGCCAAGCACCGCTCGTGCAGCTTGTCGCCGCAGCCTTCTGGAGGTTAACGTTACAGGGCTTCTCCAGATGCGCAGCTCATGGGCCTGCCTGAGCGTAAAATGTGACGAACCCATGCGCAGGCGAAACAGCATCCGCGGCCAGAATGGCTGAAGTCAGGATGATGGCTTCTGCATGGCGTGCCTCATATCATTTCCTTCAGGCCGAACCAGGGCGACGCGTAACACTTTACCTGCATAGGACGTCACATGACCGCTAGCACTCGTGTTCCGCAGTATGAAGTCGACCCGCAATTCGTCCAACGGTGGTCTCCCCGCGCCTTCAGTGATGCCGCTATAGAAGAAAACCAGTTGATGAGTATCTTCGAGGCCGCTCGCTGGGCGCCCTCGGCCTACAATGCTCAGCCCTGGCGCTTCCTCTATGCTCGCCGTGGCTCTGCGCACTGGGATACCTTTCTCAAGCTGATCAGTGAATACAATCGTAGCTGGGCACAACATGCTGCGGCGTTGGTCATCGTCTTGTCCAAAACCACCTTCGTACCGCCCGGCGGCAGCGATGAGGTTCCGCTGGGTAGCCATAGTTTTGATACCGGCGCAGCCTGGGGCTTTATGTCTCTACAGGCTGGCAAGCTGGGCTTTCATACCCACGGGATGGCAGGTATCGAGTACGATCTGATTCGTCAGGAGCTGAAAGTACCCACCGATTTCAAGATCGAAATGGCAATTGCCATTGGCAAGCTGGGCGACAAATCGTCTTTGTCTGAGAAATTACAGGCCCGTGAGCTGCCCAGCCCACGTCGGCCAGTCGAAGAGTTGGCTGCCGAAGGCCCTTACACTCTCGGCTAATGCCGCCACAGAGCCGGCTTACGAATAGGCCGGCTCTGCACGCAATCAATACCCTTGCTTGAAATCCACCTGCCCTTTCAATGCCTCTCCGTTGCGGTAGCGGCTCAGGTTTTCAAGAAAGAGTCGGGCAATATAAGGGGGCGAAGACACTGCCGCGGTATGGCTGGTAATGATCAGTCCAGGCGCCGACCAGAACGCATGAGTCTTAGGCAGCGGCTCCTCTCGAAAAACATCGAGCACGGCGCCGGCCAGGTATTTCTGCTCCAATGCTGTTACCAGATCGGCATCCACAACGGCAGTGCCACGTCCTGCATTTACGAACAGTGCCGAAGGCTTCAGTTGTTTGAACAGGTCAAGCGTATAGAGATCACGCGTATGCGAAGTGTCAGGTAAAAGGTTGATGAGGTAGTCAGCTTTCGAGGCCTCACGACTCAAGTCCTCAAGACCATGCACGTCAAGAAAGCCGGGCAGTGCGCGCGGGCTTCTGGCAATACCGTAGAGTTCAACTCCAAAAGGCGCTAGAAAGCGTGCTACATCCTGGCCAATGTCACCGGCCCCGACAATCAGAACACGTCGCCCTGCCAGCGAGCCGGGGGTACAGGCTTCCCAGAGTCGATCCGCCTGTTTTCGAGCGCGCTCCAAGAGACATCGCTCATGGGCAAGCAGATAGCCGAACACATACTCGCTCATCAGCTGCCCGAACACGCCCACTGCGCGCGTGAGCACATAGTCCTGCGTTAACCCGGAGGCCAGTAGCGGCCGGATGCCCGCCCAGGTGGACTGAACCCATGAGGGCTTGAGCCCCTGATCCAGAATCTTTGCGACGAGATCTGGCTGCCCTAGCCAGATCTGGCACTCGGCAGCTACGCCTGCCACCTTTTCCGGATCATTACCTCCGACTATTTCCAGAGAGGCGTCCAACCCATGCAACGCGGTGAGATAGTCCTGATAACTGTCTTCCAACAACAAGAAACGCATGATCTGGTCTTTCCTTGACAAGCAGTGGTGATGACTGTCGCGTTACACGGGGTCGTTCATACGCAGCAAATGCTCAGGCAGATGCTCAATGTACTCCTCCTGAGGTGGTGGCATCTGCAGGTGATAACCCTGCTTCTCCAAATTTTCCAAAACCTTTGCAGTGTCTTCGCGCTCCAGCTGTCGTTCCGGCGTAAGAACGAATTCAAACGTAAGCTGAGGGGTACCAAAGGCTGCAATCAACCCTTCTGGTACGCGGGCAAGCCCGTCACGCTTGTCGACGTAGAGGTACATTTCGCTTTTGCGCGGGCTTTTGTAAATGGAACAGATTCGTTTCATGGGTACTCCGGATAACATCAGGTTCGCAAGGCAGCCAGGCGATCCAGCAAGGCCTGCCCCATCAACTCGCGGCGCCATCCGCGCAGCGTGTCGGGTAAAACATATTGACCATCCGGCCAGCCACTCTTAATCAAGGCTTCCAGCACTTTCTTTCGCAGCATGAGTTCAGGCGCCATGGTCAGGCGCTCAGCTTCACTCTGGCCAATGAGACGAAGGTCCTTCAGAATCGGCGAGATTTCCGGAGGCAGCGGCTCGGATAACGGCTCAGGCCATTGATCCGGAGGCGTCTTGGCGGCCTCGCTGATCAGCTCGATCAGGTGATCGCCGTATTGACGTACAGTACGAGGATGCATGTCATCAATACGGGCCAGCGCGACCTTGTCCTTGGGCTGAAGTCGCGCCAGAGGCCACAGGGAGCGCTCGCGCACAATACGATTGCGAGGCTGGTTACATAACCTTGCCTCCTGCTCGCGCCACGCACAGATGGCCCTTAGCACAGCCAGCTGCTGACGCGACAGGCGCCAGCCCAGCTTGACATCTTTATACGCCTGATAGGGGTCCGACTCCTGCTTAAGGTTGGCTACCAGCTCACGGCCATCTTCCAAGAGCCATCCCCGCTTCGTCTGATCCAGGCGCTCAGACAACGCCAGATACAATTCCGCCAGATGCTCCACGTCAGCCGCGGCATAGCGCTCCTGTAGCTCCGTCAGTGGTCGCTGAAGCCAGTCCGAGCGTGTCTCGTCCTTGGGCAAGGCGATACCTAACAGTTCATGTACCAGACGCGAATATCCCATCGAATGGCCCAGCCCCAGATAGGCAGCCGCCAGCTGCGTATCGAATAGCGGCTCGGGGAGGCTTCCGGTCAGCTTGAGCAGAACCTCAAGGTCCTCACTGCAGGCATGAAGGACTTTTACGACCTGCTTGTCTTCCAACAGCCCAGACAACGGCGCCCAGTCACTGATCGTCAATGGGTCGATCAGAAAAGCGCCCTGCCCGTCGCCGACCTGAAGGAGGCCCGCAATGGGATAGAAGGTATCGACCCGCATGAACTCGGTGTCGAGCACGATGAAGGGCAAGGTGCGCCAGAACGCGCATTGTCGAGCAAGGCTGGCATCGTCTTTGAGCCATTGGATAGCAAGAGCCACGTAAATCCTCCAGTACTGTTACCGGAAGTATATCCATCCTGAAGCGTTCAGGCAGATCAAAGGCCCAGATTAAGCCGCTTAATGCTTATCAAGCGTCCCGATTTGCCACATTTGGGGCGCTTCGTTGTCTTAGAACATAGGGCAGGCTGCACGGCATGACCAGACAGGCACCAGCCTGCCGAGGCGACCGCCATCCGAACCTGGCGGCATGAGTCTAACGTGACTAAGCGGAATATGGGCAGGGATGAAAACTTCAAAATCGTCTAAGGGCCTAGGTTTACGTGCGAAACTTAAAGCTAAACTTGAAGTTCAAGGCCTAACGTCAAGAGAAGTCGGGGCTACACGAAAACAACATCAACCGACCAGGCATTCGACTCGAGCGGGTCATTGTCTTAGTGATGAGGTAGCCATGGGAATCGCTGCATGCGAATTGAGTCAGTATGTTATTCGTCCCACCCTGGTCTATCTAGACCGCTATTCTCTGGCAGCAGAGGCCATGCTGCTGGCCACCGCCGCCACGCAGTCTGCGCTAGGCGCCACGCTTGAAACACAGCAATACCACGGTATTTACCGAATTTCCGCCGAACGGCATGCCGCCCTCTGGGATTACTATCTGGCCCGCGACCCTGAGCTGGCCAGCCTTGTCCGAGGCCTCGCCAGTCAACATGCCTTTTTCGGGGCGCCTCATCTGGAGCTGACCGTCAACCTTCGTTATGCCACAGCAATCGCCTGGCTCATGATCGAAGAATCACGCCTGCCCTTACCGGAGCCTGACGACCATCAGGGGCAGGCCCGGTTATGGCGTAAGGTTTTCAATCCTAGAGGCCGTCTTCACGACTTTCACATGGCCTGGCAGCGCTGCAGCGAGACGTGGAACCAGGTAGCCTGAGTATGACCCGGTAGTCTTTTTTGAATAACGGCCAATAGACTGTTAAAACCTTTTTTGAGCGATACGCTCGTCGTGGCTGTTGGTAAAAGGTCACCGTTCTGATAGTTTCCGCCCGCGTCATCTTCTGGAGTTGCGCTAACAATGAAAACAACAGGGTTGAAAACAGCAATTGCGCTGGCTGTCGCCAGTTTTTCTAGCCTTAGCCTTGCCAACGGCATTGCCATCAACGAGCAAAGCGCCAGTGGCATGGGGACCTCCTTTGCCGGTCGTTCGTCCTCTGCCTTGGATGCTTCGACCGTTTTTGGTAACCCGGCTGGCATGTCCAAGCTCAAGCGTACTGAAATCAGCGGCGGAGCGGCCGTAATTGATGCCAGTAGCGATTTTAGTAATGTACGTTCGAATGCGCGTGGCACCAACGAAGGGGATATGGTGCCAACATCCGCCGTTCCGTTCGGCTACGTTGTAACACCACTTAATGATGATTGGCACTTTGGTCTGGGTATCTATGTACCCTACGCGCTGATCAGTGACTATGAAAATAGTTTCCAGGGTCGTTATCACGGATCGTACAGCAAGGTTGAGGTCATTACAGTCCAACCAACGCTGAGCTACAAGATCAATGACCGCGTATCCGTTGGCTTTGGCCCTACGATCAACCGAATAGCAGGCAAGCTGGAAAGCAACTTGTCCCTTGCCCCCTTGGGCGGCGGTGATGCGGAAGTCAAAATCAAGGGCGATGATGTTGCGCTAGGCTACAACATTGGCGTGCTGGCCGATGTAACGGATCAGTTAGCGGTCGGGGTCACCTACCACTCCAAAGTGAAATACAAGTTGGAGGGCCATACCAAGGCCAGTGGCGTGTCCAGTCTGTCTCCCGTCGTCAATCGCCTGATCAGCCCGCTGAATGGCAAGTACGATGCCGAGCTGGATATCACTACCCCTGAATCGCTGGATACGTCCTTTACTTACAAGCTTGACGATCGCTGGACACTATACGGTGGCGCAACCTGGACCCGCTGGAGCCGTCTGGACAAGCTGGAAGTACAAAACAGTGGAACACCTACAGTACCTACTCTGGGCAATGTCCTCGGCACAGTGGATGAAGAACTCAAATGGCACGACACTTGGTCCTATGCCATCGGCGCTTCCTATCAGCTGAACCCCCAATGGGTACTGCGCACTGGTTTCGCAATCGATCCGTCGCCAACCGACAACGAATACCGCAACGTGCGTATTCCGGTGGGTAATCGCAAGACCGTATCGATTGGTGCAGGCTGGTCTCCTTCGCCTGATCTGACTGTTGATGTTGCCTATGCCTACCTGTGGGAAGACAAGGCCTCAATCAATCGTGAAGCGACTGCTTTGCAGCCGGCCTACAGTGCTAAGGTTGAAAACAGCGCCCATGGCTTGGCCGCTCAGGTCAGCTATCGCTTCTGATAGACACGTATGAAAAAACGCCGCCCTTGAGGCGGCGTTTTTATTCAGGTACTCGTCAGGGCTAGCGCAACCAGAACACCGCACTCAAGCAACTCGACCAGCGCACCCGCCGTATCGCCAGTAGTCCCGCCCAGGCGTCTCATGAATGCTCGACGAAGCCATAGAAAGAGCAGCACTGCCATCAGCAAAGCGATCAGGCTTTCTCGTATCACGAGCAACATGACGATGACATGGGCGGCCAGTACAAGGCGCAGCAACCGCTTCGGCATGTGATTGACCAGCACCTGACCCAAGCCTCCCGGCCTTGCATAAGGAGTCACGAGTAACAGCCCAGGCAGAGCAACTCGCGCAAGCCAGGGAACTAGCAGGACGGCATCCAACTGGTGGTGCTCAAGCAGTACGAAAAGCGCCGCGAACTTGAGCAAGAGCACAATGATCACCGCAACGACCGCCATCGGGCCGGAGCGAGGGTCCTTCATGATTGTCAGGGTGCGTTCACGGTCACCAAAGCCACCGACCCAGGCATCTGCCGTGTCCGCTAGGCCATCCAGATGCAGCGCACCGGTCAGCGCGACCCATACAGCCAGAACAATAGCGGCCTGTAATACCGGAGCCGCTTGCCCGAGCAGGTTGCCAAGCAGCCATAAAATGGTACCCACCAGCACGCCTACCATGGGGTACCACAATAAAGACTCACCGGTTTTCTCGGGTGGAGGCATGCCGGGCAGGCGTACCGGCAGACGAGTCAAGAACTGCAGGGCAATCAGGAAGGGCAGCATGGTGGGTACGTGCCGCTCAAGGCAGACGCCTCAAAAGCATGAAGACTGGCATAAGGAACTTCTACTTGAAGCAGATCCTTGCGAGGTAGCCCCTGCTGCCGTGCCAGCAACAACCGGATAACGCCGCCATGGGTTACCACTAGTACGCACGTATCCGCTGTATGCCTGACTATACGCTCCATGGCGCCTAGGACACGCTGTTCGAACGTGGCCACCGGCTCTCCATTGGGCGGCGTAAAACTGTAGGGATCAGCCCAGAACTGGCCTAGGGCATCAGCCTGATCCTCCATCAGTTCGGCAGCGGTACGCCCCTCCCAATCGCCAAAGTCCAACTCGCGCAGGTCAGGCTCAAGTTTGCACTCCACTGTCTGCATACCTGCCAGCCACTCGGCAAAGGCTCGACACCGCTCAAGGGGTGAGCTGATAATCAACTCCCATGACGGTAATGCCTGGACCGCGGCCTGCATACTGGACCAGCCCTGCTCCGAAAGCGGATGATCCAGACGCCCCCGAAAACCACCCGGCCCTTGTGTCTCACCATGTCTCAACAGAAACAGGCTCATGCCGGGCGATCCGATACGCTGGCCTCGGCAAAGGTCGCCATTTCGCCATGCAGGCGACACGCCAACTGAAGCAAGGGCACCGCCAATGCTGCACCGCTTCCCTCCCCCAGACGCAGCCCCAGCTCAATCAGCGGCTGAGCGTTGAGTGCTTCAAGCACAAGTGCATGGCCCGGCTCGGCTCCGCTGTGAGCAAACAGCAGCCACTCCCGCCCGGCGGGGCTCATTCGTACGGCGCACAAGGCGGCAACAGAGCTGATGAACCCATCGACCAACGCCGGAACCCCCTCCTGCATGCAGGCAAGGTAAGCGCCGGTCAACGCGGCAATCTCGAAGCCACCCAGACGGCGCAACACCTTTAGCGGGTTACTCAATGACTCCGCATGGCGTAGCAGACCACGCTGGATAACCGCGACCTTCAAGGCGATGCCATCTGCATCGAGTCCGGTTCCCGGCCCCGTCATCGCGAGGGGTGAAGCTTCCAGCAATGCACAAGCCATAGCGCTGGCCGCCGTGGTGTTGCCAATCCCCATCTCACCACCGATAAACAGCTGAGCGCCACTTGCCTTGGCTTTCTGGACGCTGTCTCGTCCCGCCTGCAGAGCTGCCTCGCATTGAGCAACAGTCAGGGCCGGCTCGCGAGTAAAGTTGGCCGTACCTGGACCAAGAGGACGATCAATAACGCCTGGCAACGCCTCCATTGGCTCAGCGGTTCCCAGATTAATGACCTCCAGCGGAGCCTTGAGCGAACGCGCCAGAACGCTGATGGCAGCGCCACCGCCAACAAAGTTGCGCAGCATTTCGCCTGTCACCGCCTGAGGATAGGCCGACACCCCTTCCTCCACGACACCGTGATCCCCTGCGAAGACACTGATTGCCACGTGCTCGATAACAGGCCGTTCACGTCCCTGCATCGCCGCCAGATCAATCGCAACCTGCTCCAGCAGCCCGAGTGCGCCACGCGGCTTGGTAAGCTGCGCCTGGCGGGCCGTCGCCAACTGGCGGGCCCGCTCATCCAATGGCTGACAGGGTGCCTGCCACCAGTACTGCGTCATAAAGAAGCTCCTTTGAGCGTCATTGGCAAACCTGCCACGGTCAACACAACACGATCACATTGCTCGGCCAGCGCCTGGTGCAGCCAGCCCGCCTCATCGACATAGCGCCGGGTTAGCTCACCCAGCGGCACTACTCCCATGCCAGTCTCGTTGCTGACCAGAATGATATGGCCTGGTAGTTCGGATAGGGCTTCCAGCAAGGCTGCTCGCTCCCGGGCAAGCATAGTGGCATCCTCTGCCATTAGAAGATTGGTCAGCCAGAGGGTCAGGCAATCCACCAGAAGACAGCGCCCAGCCGAAGCATGAGCTCGCAGCACCGCAGCTAGATAAAGAGGCTCTTCCACCAGTCTCCACTCAACGGGGCGGCGGTCGGCATGCTGGGCAATTCGGGTACGCATTTCGCCGTCCCAGGCCTGGGCCGTCGCAACGTAGATGACATCCAGACCTGAGTCAGTGGCCAATTTTTCTGCAAGGCGACTCTTGCCCGAACGCGCGCCCCCCAGAATCAATTCCTTCATTGGTTTATTCCACATAAAGCACGCAATTTCGCGGTGTCCAGATGCTGGTCGACCAAGTCCGCCAGCCGTTCGAGATCGCGCTCGCGCAAGGCATGGTAGTCGACACGTTCAGGAGTAGTCAGCCCCGCCCAGCGCAACAAGGCGGTGCACGCATCAGGCGACTCGAACAACCCATGCAGGTAGGTTCCCATGATCAGCCCGTCTTCGCTCAGTGCGCCATCGCAGCGACCATCATCCAGGATAATGGCAGGGCGCTCCAAGGCGGCCCCTTCGGTGACTCCCGCATGAATCTCGTACCCTGTTACGGCAGACCGGGTAGCCGCCAGGCACCCCGCGACATTACGGAGTTGTTTTTCAGCGGCCAGCTCGGTGTTCATGTCGAGCACGCCCAAACCTGCGCTGTCACCTGGATCACCTTCCAACCCGAGCGGGTCACTTACGGTACGGCCCAGCATCTGATAGCCGCCACAAATACCCAGCACGCGTCCTCCATAACGGAGATGCCGTTGGATATCAGTATCCCACCCCTGTTTGCGCATGAAGGCCAGATCGCCTCGCACGCTTTTTGACCCAGGAAGAATGATCAGGTCGCAAGGCGGTAGCGCCTGACCTTGTCTTACAAAACTGATTTCGACTTGGGGGTGCAGCCTTAACGGATCGAAGTCAGTGTGGTTGCTGATGCGTGGAAACACCGGCACCACCACTCGGATAACCTCGTCCCGCTTGGCGATCTGTCGCGTATCGACCGCATCTTCGGCTTCGAGATGCAGGTCGTGCAAGTAAGGCAGAACACCCAGCACCGGCTTGCCCGTCCGCGCTTCCAGCCAGTCCAGGCCCGGCTTGAGCAATGCAATATCGCCTCGGAAACGGTTGATGACGAAACCTGCCACACGCTGCTGCTCCGACTCGCTGAGAAGCTCTAGCGTGCCCACGAGATGGGCGAAGACACCGCCCCGGTCGATATCGGCGATCAGGATAACCGGGCAGTCCACGCGCTCGGCAAACCCCATGTTGGCAATATCGCCTTCACGCAGGTTGATCTCTGCGGGCGAGCCTGCTCCTTCCACCATGACCACCTCGTATCGGCCGGCCAGACGCGCATGGGACTCCAGCACCGCCTCGCGAGCGATACGCTTGTAGCCGTGATAGGTCTTGGCATCCATCGTAGCCACTGCACGACCATGAATAATGACCTGTGCGCCGATGTCCGTATTGGGTTTGAGCAACACGGGATTCATATCTGTATGCGGCGCGATTCCACAGGCTTGAGCCTGTACAGCCTGGGCGCGCCCTATCTCACCATGGTCTGCCGTGACGGCACTGTTGAGAGCCATGTTTTGTGGTTTGAACGGTACGACAGCCACTCCCTGGCGTTTGAGCCAGCGGCATAAACCGGCGACCAAGGTGCTCTTGCCGGCATCGGAGGTGGTGCCCTGCACCATCACGGTTGTCATAAGGAATCCTTGTATGCCTGCAAAGCCAGGGTGAGTCGCGTCCAACCGGCTTCATCACAGGGAAGACCAAAGCGGATGCCCGCTATTGAAGGGAAAAAACGCGTGAGAATGGCTCGTCTGGCCAGGAATTCATGAAGCGCCTCAGCATCGGGTCGAGACAACCATTGAAACAGACCGCACCCTCCATCAGGGACCAGCTCGTGAGCGGTCAATACATCAGCCAGGCGCTGCCCTGCCGTCGCAAGCCTCTTGCGTTGCCGGTCATGACCACCCTCATCGAGCAGAATTTCACGTGCCACGGCCCGTGCTGGACCACTGACTGTCCAAGGGCCTAAAATATCGTCCAGTCGCTCCAGCAAGTTCGCTTCAGCCAGCACAAAGCCCAGGCGGATACCGGCAAGACCGAAGAATTTCCCGAAAGACCGCAGTACGATCAATCCCTGCCGATCCGTCCATGAAGCCAGACTGTAAGCGGGAGAGAGATCCATGAACGCCTCATCCACGACTAGCCAACCACCCCGGTCGGTCAGCTTGGCATGCCAGCGGAGCAGCCGCTCAGGCTCGATAAGCTGTCCGGTAGGATTGTTCGGGTTGACCAGAACCAAGACGTCAAGCGTGCTTAGCGCTGCCTCTACATCGTCGAGTGACAGGGGTACAACATAATGCCCTGCTCGCTCCCAGGCCTGCTCGTGTTCGGCGTAACAGGGTGCCAGTACGCCTATTCGCCCCTCAGGACGAAGTGTGGGAAGAGCCTGGATGGCCGCCTGCGAGCCGGCAGCAGGCAGCACCCGTGAAGCCCTGTAGTAACAAGCGGCAGCCTCCTCCAGGCCGTCGTTTGTCTCGGGCAGACGCGCCCAGGCTGATAACGGTATGTGGGGTATTGGCCAGGGCATAGGCGCAAGCCCTGTCGACAGGTCCAGCCAATCCTCCAACGCGATACCATAACGCTGCGCAGCCTTGCGCAGACGTCCGCCATGCTCAAGCACTGATCACGCCTCCCAGCACGATAACTGCCACCCAGAGCATGACGCCCCGACGGACGAGCAGCAGTGCCATATCGATACTGTGCGCTGTGGGTGCAGGCCCCAATCCCAGAACAGGCCGATCATGTAGCTCGCCGTGATAGCGCGCTGGACCACCCAGTGTCACGCCCAGCGCACCGGCGCCCGCCGCCATGACCGGACCGGCATTGGGACTGTCCCAACGAGGCGCCTGTGTTCGCCAGCAATGCAGAGCGGAGCCAAAGTTACCCAACAGTGCATACGTCAATGCCACCAGACGCGCCGGCACGTAGTTGAGCCCATCATCTATGCGTGCAGCCGCCCAGCCAAAGCGTTCGAAGCGTGTATTGCGATAGCCCCACATGGCATCCAGCGTATTGGCCAAGCGGTATAGAACAACACCTGGGGCGCCTAACAGGACAAACCAGAAGAGAGCCGCAAAAACAGCGTCGCTTCCGTTTTCCAGTACGGATTCTGTACCTGCCCGCGCGACAGCCTCTTCATCCAGCTCACGGGTTTCCCGGCTGACCACATAGCCAACACGCCGCCGCGCCTCTTCCAAATTATTACGCCGTAGCGCCAGCGCAATGGGCTTGGCATGCTCGCCCAAGCTTTTAAGGCCAAGCGCGAAGTACAGCGCCAGCGCCTCAACCAGCCAGCCTACGTAGGGAATCTGATCGAGTAGTGCTACCAAGACGACCCACGGTAGTACAGCCATGCACCAGGCCGTCAGCCCGTGACTGCGCCAGCCGCCACCGCCTGGATTGAAACGGCGCTCCAGCGCGTTTGCCCACCGGCCAAATCCCACCAGAGGATGCCAACGTCGAGGCTCGCCCAGTATCGTATCCAGCAGTACACCTAAAAAGGTGGTCAGGGCCAGAATCATGTCTTCCCAGTCTCCTTGACAGAACCCCAGCGGTTTTCAAATACAAGCTCATCCAACGGGCGAGCCGTTCGCCAACCCTCCTCGACCAGCATGGGCTGATTGTAGAAGGCCTCGACAGGCCCAAGACACAGGATGGCCAGCGGCTTGCTGCCTTCAGGCATCCCCAGCAGTTCAGCCACCGCAGCCGGGTCGAACAGCGAAACCCACCCCATCCCAAGCCCCTCCGCCCGGGCGGACAACCATAGATTCTGGATCGCACAAGACAGCGATGCCACGTCCATTTCAGGCAGCGTACGGCGTCCGAAGATATGGGCTTCTCGCCCCTCCATTAGGGCAGCCACCAGCAGCTCGGCACACTCTTTTATGCCTTCCACCTTGAGCCGCATGAACTCATCGCTACGCTCACCCAGCGCCTCTGCCGTGCAGACACGCTCGGACTCGACCAGCCGGTAAAGCTCGGCACGCAGTTCCTGATCAGTAATGCGCATGAAGCGCCATGGCTGCATGAGGCCTACGCTTGGCGCTTGATGAGCAGCGCTCAACAGCCGCCGCAGCTGATCCTCCGGTACATGGCCGCCACTGAAATGACGCATGTCACGTCGTTCGGCGATAGCACGATAGACGCCGGCCTGCTCGGCGGAAGGAAAGGCGTGAGGATTCATGGTGCTAGTAGGGCAGCCGCCGTTTCGGGGGCGGATGGCATGTAGAAGTGAATGTAGCTGGCAGTCAGGCGGCCCTGTTGGAACACCGACTCCGCCGTGGCCTTGCCATTGGGACAGATACCACGCAACGTTGGAGTCAGTGGCGATTCCAAGGATGAGTGATGATACGTATGGCCACGCAAGGTGCCGCTCTCGAAGGCAACGCTTTGCAGCGCCAGTGCAGTAAGACGTGGCTGCAAGGTAGCTTCCCCTTCGAGAAGTCCAACCATCTCGCCCTGCTCGCCTGTCTTGTCAGCCAGGCGCTCCAGCAGATAGAGCATCCCCCCGCATTCGGCCAGAATGGGCTTGCCTGCGGCATGATGCGCCCGAATAGCAGACTGCATGGCGGTATTTCCAGACAGCTGTTGAATATGTAATTCAGGATAACCGCCCGGCAAGTAGAGACTGTCTACTTCCGGTAACTGCTGGTCCTGCAACACTGAAAAATGCCGAATCTCAGCGCCCATGGCGCGTAGAAGATCAAGGTTCGCCTGATACAGAAACGACAGTGCCGCGTCGCGTGCCACCCCGATGCGCACATCAGCCAGCAGCGGTTCGACGCTCTTCTTCATAGGGGCCTGAAACAGCACAGGCTCCGGTAGTGAGGTATCGGCACTGGCAGCAATGGCATCGGCCGCAGCGTCCAAACGTGCATCCAGATCCGACAACTCGTCAGCCTGGATCAGCCCAAGATGCCGGCTCGGCAACTCGATACCCGAGTTACGCGGCAAGGCACCAAACCAGCGCATACCGCTTGGCAAACTGGCCTTGAGCAGCTCGGTCTGCCGGGCGCTGGAGCCACGATTGGCCAGCACGCCAGCAAAGGGCAGATCCGCCTGATAATGTGCAAGACCGTAGGCTAATGCCCCAAAGGTCTGCGCCATGCCGGTCGCCTCAATAATACCCAGTACCGGCACATTGAAGCGACGTGCCAGGTCCGCACTAGACGGCGTGCCGTCAAACAGCCCCATGACGCCTTCGATAAGGATCAGATCAGCTTCGCCTGCTGCTTCCCATAGCAGCCGGCGACTTTCTTCTTCCCCTACCATCCACAAGTCAAGCTGGTACACCGGCGCACCGCTCGCACGGGCCAGGATCATGGGATCGAGAAAGTCCGGGCCGCACTTGAACACACGTACCTTGTGGCCCTGTCTTGTATGCAGACGTGCCAGGGCTGCCGTTACACTGGTCTTGCCCTGGCCGGAGGCCGGCGCGGCAACCAGGAGCGCCGGACACCGACGATGATCATGCAGGTTCAAAATTCGATTCCTTTCTGGGCGCGAATGCCGCTCTGGAAGGCATGCTTGACCAAGCCCATTTCACTGACGGTATCAGCCGCGTCGATCAGCGCCTGCGGTGCACCGCGCCCCGTTACGACAACGTGTTGGGAGACCGGACGCGCCTCGATATCCGCCAGCACGTCTTCAACCTTCAGGTAGCCATGCTTGAATGCGATATTCAGTTCATCAAGCACTACGAGTGCTATTTCAGGATCACTCAATAATGCTTTGGCCACAGCCCAGGCACTGGCAGCGTTTTCGATGTCCCGTTGACGATCCTGGGTCTCCCACGTGAATCCCTGGCCCATCACATGGTAACGGACCTCCTCGGGGAACCGCTGGAAGAACATCTGCTCACCGGTACTGACGCGTCCCTTGATGAACTGTACGACGCCCACTTTCAGTCCATGCCCCAAGGCTCGGGCCACCATGCCAAAGGCAGAGCTGCTCTTGCCCTTGCCGATACCGGTGTGTACCAGCAGCAAGCCTCGCTCATTCTGTGCATTGGCGATCCGCTCGTCCATGACAGCTTTCTTACGGACCATTCGCTCACGGTGGCGCTCATTGCGCGCATCATCGACGGGTAACGAGGTGGGGGTTTCTGGGGTATCGCTCATGACGCTCTCCTTCAGGCAAGGGCTGAGGCGAACGGAAAGATCTGCTCCGCAAGGATACAGATGAGGCAACGACGCACAACGCCATTAGCCCTGTGCGACGATCAATGCCCTCCGCATTGCCGTGTAACGCCTGAGGCCGGTCTCCGGGCTCGTGAGCGGAAAACTCCTCCGCCGCGCCTTCCCAGACAGCTGTCCAGTGGCCTGTGCGACGTTCAACTCACCTACCGTTGCGGGGGCAGCGCCGGCTTGCTACCGGCTTCCCTGTTTCACCTCGTCGACCCATGTCACGAGGCACCTCAAGCAGACGCGCAGGTTACGGGCAAGCCCTGGGAGCGTCAACGAAAGTCATGGCAAATGGGGATAAATCTTTGCGCAGAAAATCCACCGGCGCGACAGATTCATTTCGCTTTGTCGTCACCGCGCTATCATATTTGATAGCCATGCTGGCTGAAGCTGGTGATAATGCGCCGCTTTCCATCCAGTCAAACTCTTTGGCTGGCCATGAAGTTATCGAGCTACAGGTCTCCCTATGTCCGAATCTACTGCCAACGATCCCCGTCTTAGCCGCATGAAGCGCCGTATCCGCAAGAAGCTCTACCTGGGCGAATTCCAGGAACTGGCATTCGAGCTCAAGGCTGATTTCAAGGAATCGCTTGAAGACGAAGCGCTAGAAACGCTGCTGAGCGATTTCGTCGATTTCGTCGAGTCCCGTAACCTGGACTACATGGGTGGCTTCGGCGAAACCTGGATCGAAGGCACTATCATGGCAAACAAGCGCTACGGCTCGCCCACCGAGGAAGACCGTCAGGCCCTGACCGATTGGCTCAAGGCACGCAAGGAAGTGGCAAGCGCTTCTGCCAGCGAACTCTACGATGCCTGGCACTTTGAAGAGTAACAGGCCATCATGAAAAGCCCCGGCCAGTGCCGGGGCTTTTTTATTTCTGCTGCGTTCAGGAGGCTGGCCAGTAGATCCGCGTCAAGGGAATCAGAGATTTCAGCTCCAGATCCAGAGACTCGTAATGCACCAGAAGCATGTCGACTAACTGATCCATGTCCATCAGAGCCACCAATTGACCGGCGCGCTCGACCTCATAGATGGCCTCCTGGCTGAAGCCGCATGTACTGACAAAAATACCCTTGTCGTCAGCCTTCAGACAGTTCAGAAGCTCTCGCAAAGTCTCACCGCCTACAACACCTTGACGATGCTGAACCTGGACCTTTACATGAGGGGGATGCAGACCCAAGCCATCCAGAGAGGCCTCAATAGCCAGGCTGCCGCTGGACGCAGGAGGCTGTTTGGTGATAAATCCCATGGCGCGTACCAGACCGGACACCAGTTGGATGATCTGCGCCTCGGAAAGACGATCGAGCCGATCAGCAATCAGTTCGCGAGCCTGTGCTTCCATATCCTGTCGAGCACTGAGGATAGTGTCGGCCTCCTGCTCGCTTGGCTGAAAATCACCACGGCTGAGTGAGTCGAGCTGCTGCCAGATTTCCTGGCGCAACTGACAGCCCTGCACCGCACTTAATGCATTGCGCGCCTTGACGCTGAGCTGCGCACGGGGAATCTGTGCATACCACCTGACCTGTCTCAGGTTGGGCCACTCCTCGCATTCATGCGGATCATAGCTGTACCCACCTGTAACATGTCCCAGCCAGTACTGACGCGTCCTGTGGTCATACACGACTAAGGCATCGCCTACCCTGATGTCGTGGGTTAGCGTCTTGAGCGCTGACGCCCATGTATCCAACATTGACTCACTATGCTGGGTCGTATACTCGGAAAGCTTGATCTTGATTGCCTTTTCATCAGGATAAGCCCGCAGATCGCCCAGCTTGGGCCAACCCAGCGCAATTATCCCACGGCGCAACGCCTCGTTAAGCGCGCGCCCTTCTACCTCAATCTTCCACGCTTGATTCATAGCGATGCGCTTCCATTAACCTGCAGATACCTCCTGTTTGAAGGTACCCGCACATTCTGGTGAGAAATCAGTAATCAGGTTTGTAACCAGACCAAAATCCGGGAAGCGATGACGTCTAAACGCCCGTGATATGTTACAAATCGTGAGCCATGAAGTACTGCTAATCGTTGATAGCGACAAGCAGCGGCAGCAGATTACTGCTCAATGATGAGAAACTGTCTGCAAGTTTTTGGATAAAAACATCACATATTTTTCCTTAACCCATGCGAAGGGACATTGGTGTCGTTTTTCATCGATAATGCCGTTTGAATGTTTAAACGAATAACGGCTAACTCAAGACGCTCATGCAAGTGGGATTGCCTAACACTTACAGCCTCTTAACCGTTAAATCAGGCCAGACAATCGAATTCTCGCCGCCCATTAGCGTCGTAACTTCACACTGACAGCATGCATTTCCCATGACAACGATTCTGCAAATCTCCGATACTCACTTCGGTACCGAACAACAACCCGTACTTGATGCGCTGGAAGATCACGTACGTGAACATGGCGCCGACTTGCTGATTCTTTCAGGAGATATCACACAGCGAGCCCGTGACAAGCAGTTCGAAGCCGGGCTGGCTTACGTGCAGCGTCTTGAGAAATATGGCATTCCAGCTACCCTGGTAATACCAGGCAACCACGACATTCCGCTTTATAACCTCTTTGCCCGCTTCATGACGCCCTATGCCAACTACCAGCGTCATTTTGGAAACGACCTTGAGCCTACCTATGAAGATGAACATCTTCTGGTCATTGGGTTGAACACTACTCACCCCAAGCGGCGCAAGGACGGATCGGTTACATCCGAGCAGATTCAACGCGTCGTCGACCGCCTGAACAAGACCTCAAAGGAAAAGCTGCGCATCGTTGTAGCACATCAACCCTTTGGCGCCATGGTTCTGAGTGACTTGAGCAATCTGCAGGGCGGCGCAGGAGATGCGCTTACCGCCTGGGCTGACGCCGGCCTAGACTTGGTAATGGGTGGCCATATCCACCTCCCTTATGTTCTTCCCCTAAGCGGCCAGTACCCTGAGCTTTCCCGAGAGATATGGATTGTGCAGGCAGGCACGACGCTCTCCTCTCGCGTACGTGGCAGTGCACCCAACTCCTTCAATCGACTGATCGTAGGCAACGGTGAAACCAAATGCGTTGAGGTAGAGCGCTGGGACTTCATCGACAAGCGCTTTACGGTTGCCGAGCGCTTCAACCTGACCTGGAAGGCAGAAGAGCAGGCGCTGGAGACGGATCGTCATGAGGTCCTGGTGCCCGGCGGTCAGCAGTAAGAAGGCTTATGCGTGCATGGCATTGGTCAGGCGCGCTCTTGTCAGAGGTACCTGCCGCAGCCGTAACCCTGTCGCATCGAATACCGCGTTGGCAATAGCGGCAGGCACTGCAGCAGACGTTGCTTCACCTGCCCCAACAGAAGGCTGGTCCGGCTGATCGAGCAAGACGATGTCAATCTCTGGTACTTCATGAAAGGCCAGCACGGGATAGGCTCCCCACTCAAGACTGGTCACACCGGTAGGGTTGAACGTCACTTCCTGCTTGAGTGTACGGGCGATCGCCTGAATCACATTCCCCTCAATCTGATTCCTAACACCGTCCGGGTTGATGATGAGCCCGCAATCATGGGCAACCGTCACGCGTCTGACCCTTACTCCGGCTGAGCTGACATCCACATCGGCGACTACGGCCACATAGGCATTTTCATTCTCGTATTGAACGTAACTGATCCCGCGGCCCTGGACGGATTGGCCTTTCCATCGATCAGGACCCTGCTGTCGAGGCGTCCAGCGAGCCTGCCGGGTGGCCGCTTCAAGCACGGCACGGCCGCGAGGATCCTGCAGATAACGCAGTCGAAACGCCAAGGGATCAACCGACACGGCCCAAGCCAGCTCATCCATGAAGGATTCATTGGCAAAGGTGTTTGCTACCGCTCCCAAACCACGCAGTGCAGAGGGCCGTAGCGGCGAACTCAAGGGGTCGATCCAGTGCGTTTCAACCCGACAGTTCACCAGGGTGTAATTGGTGGGGGCGTTACGGTCTCCCCCCGCGTTGGGCCCCTGGATGGCCAGTCCCCGAGAGAGCTGTCCGGCCAACAGGGAAGCAGCCCCCGCCTTGGCGCTGGGCCGGGTGACATGGGTAGGCGTCCAGTTCTGGAAGTGCCACGCCACAAGGTCACCGGATTCGTTCATGCCTCCCTGCAGCTGCATCAGCATAGCCGGACCCTTGGGGTTCCAACCATGCTCGTCAGCCCTGGACCACTGCACACGTACCGGACGACCACAGTGCCTGGACAGCAGCGCAGCATCACCCGCGACGTCGTCCGCCCCATTATGTCCATAGCATCCTGAAGCTTGGCTATAAATGACATGCACGGCATGTTCGTCCATGCTTAGCAGATTGGCCAAAGCCGACCGTAACGGATAAATGCCTTGAGTACCCGACCAAATGGTTGCCGCGTCAGCTCGTACATCGGCAATAGCGCACGAAGGACCAATCGAGTCGTGATTTTGAAAAGGCCAGCGGTACTCAGCCGAGATAACCTGGGCGGCTTGTCCCATATGCTCGATGACATCGCCCTGCTCGACCAGTACCTCAGGCTCGCCGGCCACATGGCGCAAATGGCCGAACAAATCGCCAGGGTTCGGCAACGTAGAGGTATAGCTCCACGTCACTTTGAGCGCACGGGCAGCCTGCATAGCCACCCATTCCTGCTCTGCAACCACACCCACGAAGTTGCCTTCATAGACCAGTTGCGCGCCTGCCGGTAGTTCACTGGCATCGAGGTGCTCGATTTTTAATCCATCCAGACGGCTGGCGCCCGTTATCGGAGGACGAATTACCCGCCCATGCACCATACCAGGGACAGTTAGGTCATGAGTGTAACGAAACTGGCCGAAAACCTTGGCAGGAATATCCACTCGCGGTATGGATTGACCGACGACTCGATAGCTTTCGACCGCTCGAACACTAGCAGTCTTATCTACAGAACGTTCAAAGGCACCCTGCGTCAGCAGGTCGGAATAACGAATATAACGGCCTGCTGGATCGCCTCGGTAGACCACACACCCATCCACCGTATCGAGCACCGATGTATCGAGCCCCAGACGACGTGCGCCCTCATTAAAAAGATAATGCCGGGCTGAAGCGACAGCCTGACGCAACTGGGCACCACCCACCTGAATTGTCTTGCTCCCTGCCGTGATGCCCTGGTTGGGCGTCAACTGTGTATCACCCTGAATCAAGCGAGTGGACTCGAACGAGACGCACAACTCATCCGCCACGATCTGGCGCAATGCGGTCTCAACCCCGGTTCCCAGCTCCACCTTGCCGCTATAGATAATGACGTGGCCATCCTGGCGAATAGCCAACCAGGCGTCGAGCTGTCTGGCGTCCAGGGTTTTCTTCGCCTGCTCGGCCGAAAGGTCAGGCGTCAATAGCTCGGCAGCCCGAACACCGTCAAAGCTGAACCCTACCACCAGAGCGGATAGCCCTTGGAGAAAACAACGGCGCGACACCAGGAAAGTCATAAGCGCTCCTCGCCCTGGCGCATGAGGCCTGCGGCACGCTGGATTGCCTTGACGATGCGCGTATGTGTTCCGCATCCACACAGATTACCGGCAAGCGCCCGTTTGACTTGCTCGTCGGTTGGCGAGGCGTTTTGAGAGAGCAATGCCTGTGCACTCATCAATATGCCTGGAATGCAATACCCACATTGTGCGGCCTGCTCATCGATGAACGCCTGCTGCAGAGGGTGTGGTCGGTCTGGCGTGCCCAAGCCTTCAACGGTCACGATAGCTTGGCTTGCCAGTGAGCCGACCGGCACGCAGCAGGAGCGTACAGGGCGACCGTCTGCCAGAACCGTGCAAGCCCCACACTCACTAAGACCGCATCCGAATTTAGGGCTCATGATGCCCAGCTCGTTGCGCAGCACATACAACAGTGGCACCTGCGGATCGACATCGACCTCGTAAGCCGCACCGTTGACATTCAATTGATGGATTATCATTGCCCGGCTCCTGCTTCTCGTTGACGGGCTACGTCCTGAGCCGAAAACACATGGGTATGGCCACCGAACCGGTGGCCGATATAAGTGGCCAGACTCGCAATCTGATCATCATTCAAGAATGCGCGATAGCCGGGCATAAAAGCCTCATCCTGCATCCCCTTTCGCTCAATCCCTTCAAGCATGACACGAATGAGGTTTGTTCCATCCGGGTCGCGCACGGCCGAGTAATTCGGAAAGGAACGCGGATAAGGTCCTCCCAGCCCTTGTCCATCGGGATGATGACAGCTCTCGCATAGCGACACGAATAACGCTTCGGCGTCTGTATTGCCCTGCGCTTCCGGCTTCACACTTATTTCGGCATGCGTCGGTACGGTGCCCGGCTTTGCAGGCACGCTACGCAAATACGCCACCATGGCCCGCAGGTCTTCGTCCGTCAAAAACCGCAGGCTACCGCTGACAACCTGTGCCATGGGTCCGCCCGCTACCGCCTCCCCACGCTGATGACCATTTCGCAAGTAATTCATCAGCTTTTCGTCACTCCAGTCACCGATACCACGAGGGTCAGACGTGATATTCCAGGCCGTCCATCCCTGCTGGCGCGCACCGCCATAGTGCAGAGAGCGATCCAACCCCTGACTCCAGGTACGAGGCGTATGGCATTCCCCACAGTGCCCTAGCGCCTCGCTCAGATAAGCGCCACGGTTGATCTGTTCGTTCGAAGAAACCTCGTTGAAACGGCCTTCACGGAAATTGAGTAGCTTCCAGCCCTTGATGATCCAACGCTGATCGAAAGGAAAACGCAGCTCATTGGCAGGCGGCGTATAGACAACGCTTGGACGGGACCTTAGATACGCAAGGATGGACAGAACGTCGTTACGGGATAATTGGGTGTAAGCCGTATAGGGAAACGCCGGGTACAAATGTGCGCCATCAGGCCGTATGCCTTTATGCATGGCATTGAGAAACTGGTCGTCGCTCCAGGCACCGATACCAGTCGTGTTTTCAGGCGTGATGTTAGTAGAGTAAATCGTACCGAAGGGCGTGATAAAGGCTACGCCACCGGCGAAGGGCAAGCCGTCCTTACGGGTATGGCAGCTCTGACAGTTTCCCAACTGCGTCAGGTATTCGCCCCGTTTCGCATTAATGCTTGCGCCCTCTCCCGCCCAGACAGGGCCATTGAGCGTGGCGAGCAACAACAAAGGCAGGGCTTTACACAAAGCCCGCCCTAAAGGTGGGCCTAACCCCATCGGCTATCGTCCTATTCTTCTATTTTTCACCTGTCCCGATGCAATGGGACGACAGCTGCGATTCGACTCGCCAAGATAAAGGCCACAAGCGGTGTGTGCAAGCCAAATGGACCAAAACGGATTCAGCAAGCCTGGCGGTCATTATCAAAACCTCAGACTTGTCACCTGCCCAAAATTTACGTACTGCTTACACAAGCCAAACACTTCTTGCAGTTCAACTGGGCAGGGTGCCTTTCCACGATTGCGCATACAACATGGGAGCACATATGCATCTTTTTTCTCTCAGCAAAACAGCTGTTGGCCTCGGAGCTATAGGCATAGCCAGTCTTGCTACGGCGGAGCCGCTTCACGGGCATGGTCCCGGATTAGACTGGCGTGCTCCACACAGTGCCGGTCCGGCCTTCAACCCAGGCCCCCGACATGGGCACGGGCTACCAGACTTTGCGCGAGAGGTCTGGATAGGCAGTGCACTCTACTTTTTGGCTGCAGGTACTTACTATGCATGGAATGCCGATCAACAGCGCTATATCGTTGTAACACCATCTGTTCCTACAACAGTCAGTACACAAAGTTATGACGTCATCGCCTACCCGGCTCGCGGCCAGACGCCCGATCAGCAGGCTCGGGATCGATATGAATGCCATAGCTGGGCAGTCACTCAAAGTGGCTTTGATCCAGCCACCGCAACGGCAGCCCCGCCAAGCGCAACTACGGATTATTATCGTCGCGCATTGACAGCCTGTCTGGCTGGACGTGGTTACAGCGTCAATTAAAAGAAGGAAAATAAATTACTCTAGCTAACCCGCCCAAGCGTTACCGTTTGGGTACAAAGCCGTCCGGCTTTCGTGACAGCCACTCCACGAATGTTCGTATCCGCTCATCCTCCATGAGGCGCTCACGGTTGTTGTAGGTGAGTGCTAACGCTTTCTCGTCAAACGTGGCGTGAATGTGGTTATGGCACGGACGACATACCCACAGCGTTGCCGTAATACGCTCTATACGATCAAAGCGCTTTTGCACGTAGGGCTTGTCATGCAGAGACTTGGGAATCAGATGATGCCGAGTGAGCGGAGCCTTTCGTCCGCAAAGTTCGCAGGCGTCAGGCTGAGGCGGCAGTCGAATCGCGTCTGGCATGAACGGGAAGGAAAATGTGTGTTTCCATCAGATTCAACCGATCCACCTGGAGTTCAAAGCGCCTCTGGTATCAGAGGCGCCCGCCAGCGGCACTGCTGGCCAGGTTAGGTGTAACCAGTACACGTTTGGCATCCAGATAGGACTTCTGCCAGTAACGGGTACTAAGGCTGTCTAGCCTTACCGTTCCGCCAGTACTGGGCGCGTGTACAAAGCGCCCTTCACCCACATAGATTCCCGCATGACTGACCTGCTTGCCTCCAGCCGTCGCAAAGAAGACCAGGTCACCGGGCTGCAAGGCCGATTGAGAGATAGAAGGCGCGTTGAGAGTGATCATTTCCCGCGTGGAGCGCGGCAAGCGAATCCCCATGACGTCGCGGTATACGAAATTGATCAGGCCACTGCAATCAAAACCGCTGTCGGGCGTGTTCCCCCCGTAACGGTAAGGCGTCCCAACCAGCCCTATTGCGCGAAACAGAACGTCATCGGCGGCCTGTGAATGGGTATCAAGCTGAACCCTGGAAACAGGCGTTGGCGCAGGAGGAGGAGAAGGCGGCGGAGTGCCAGCACAGGCGGCCAGCAGAATGGTCAGAGCAGTCAGCGCGATACGAGCCAAAGCAGGCATAGGACAATCCATTCACTCTTGCATTCCACCTCGATCGCGCAGCGTTGAACGCGCTACGCGATCAAAGCCTTGTTAGCGCAATATGCGCTTTCCTTCGAGGAAGCTGACCTTCCAGTAATGGTCTTCAAGACTGTCTACACGAACACCGCCACTGCGATGGCTCGAGGAATGAATGAACTTCCCCTCGCCCATGTAAATGGCTGCATGACTGACACGACCGCGGCCGTTGTGATTGAACAGCAGAATGTCGCCTGGCTGCAGGTCGTTCTTGCTGACAACAGGTACATCAAGATTGATGATCTGGCGGGTTGAGCGTGGCAACTGGATACCGGCTTCCTCACGGAAGACATAATTGACGAAGCCACTGCAGTCAAAACCCTTGAGCGAGCTTCCGCCAGTGCGATAAGGCGTACCGACAAGCTCTTCGGCGCGGGTCAGGATGCTATCGGCCAGAGTCGGCATCGGCTGCGTGGAGCCAACCTCATGCTCCCAGCTCAAAGGCTGACGGGAGGCATGACCACCCCCACGGGTAGCTTTGCTGGAAAGCCAATGAATTGGCTGAGCCGATTGCTTGCTTTCAACAGCGGCCGATTGTTCCCGGGCCGGCTTTGAAAGCTGTGCCTGTTCAGGCTTTTGTTGTTGTGGAGCGTTGGCGCAAGCCGCCAACAAAGCAATAAAACTTAGGGGCACGAGGGGTGCTAAGCGAGTCCGTAGCATGGGCACGACCGTGTCGAAATTCAAAAGTTGCGACACTTTGCCGTTTACCCAACGAACAGGCAAGAATTTTTTAATCGGACATGTGACTTAAAATAATCGATAAAACGTCTACGGCCCTTTTTTGGAGCCTGACTGTCACCGATGCACTCAAATCAGTCATGGTTGGATTGATCTCGGCAACAAAACCCCCGTTGTTGAGGGTCTGCAAGGCTGGCTCGATGACATACGGGAAACTGGCGGTAGTGCCTATGAGGAGCACAACGTCATAACCGGTAGCATTCTGCTGCATCAGAGTAGATACCGCTCTGGCAGGTAAGGCCTCCTCAAACAGCACGACGGGCGGTCGTAAAACACCCCCGCAACGGTCACACCGTGGCGGCAGGGAATGACCAATTTTATCAGCAACAGGGATATTGCCTGCCTCGCAGGCCGAGCAAAACAGTGGCCCCATCTCACCATGGATCTCTATGACTCTGTCCATGGGCGACCCGGCTCGCCGGTGAAAACCATCGATATTCTGGGTCAGCACCCAACACTCAGACTTGCGCCGCTGTAACTCGGCTATGGCCTCGTGACCTGCATTGGGTTGAGCGCTAAGACAAGCCCTGCCCAACTCCGCCAGATACTTCCAGCAGACATCCGGACGGTGTCGAAACATCGTACCGGAGAGCGCAGCCTCGATAGGAATGCCCTCTTCGGTTTTTCCGTTATACAGCCCATTGAGACCGCGATAGGTAGGCAGACCAGAGTCTGCCGAAAGCCCAGCACCTGTTATCACAAGAATCCGCTGAGCGCTTTCAAGCGCCTGGGCCACCTGCCGTATCGTGTCCATCAATGATTTACCGTATGCGCGAGCATGACCGAAAGCTGACACAACGGCCGCTTGCTTTCCGCCTGCCATTGATTGAAGGCGGCCTGCATGGCAGCCCGATCACGCTGACTGGTCGGCTCCTTGTCGATAACGTTTTGAGCCTTGAGCGCAGCCACAACGTCCTGCGTGGCAACGAAAGTGTCCTTGCCCGCCATTCTCAAAAAACGCGGTGCCGAAAGCCCTCCCATCTGGCTACCTCGCCTGGATAAAAGCTGCCAGAGTCCCACGATATTCTCTGAGGGCCAATCCGCCAGAAATTGGCCAAAGCCACCCTGTTCCCGCTGGATATCCAGGATGAACTGCGCATTACGGGGAACGCTTTTCAGCTTCCCCAGATGCCGGATCAGACGCGTGTCCTGCATGAGCCGCTCCAGCCATTCGCCGCCCATCAGGACGACCTTTTCTGGATCAAAGCCAAAGAAAACCTCTTCGAACGCAGGCCACTTGGCGTCTACCAAGCTGTGCTTGAGACCCGCACGAAATATTCGCCGCGTCATCAAGGACAAATAGCGGTCAGCAGTCACTTGGGCGAGCGCTTCGGCTGATGCAGGCTGGGGTAATACCGCTTCAAGGGCTTTGGAAGAGCCGAAGCGGTTCAGGCAAAACTCATGGAGCCAGGCATAGTCACGCATTGGAGAACACAATACCTCAGAGATTCATAACATCCAGAAAACGCGGTGTAGCGTCCTCATCGATGCGCAGGTTCACAAAATCGAACAAATTACGGTCGGCCAGCTGCGAAGGAACTACATTTTGCAGAGCCCTGAACATAATTTCGGTGCGCCCTGGGGTCTTGCGATCCCACTCCTGAAGCATCTCCTTGACTACCTTGCGCTGCAGGTTTTCTTGGGAGCCGCACAGGTTGCATGGAATAATCGGGAACTGCTTGAGCTCTGCGTAGGCTTCGATGTCCTTTTCGCTGCAATACGCGAGCGGACGGATTACGACATTGCGTCCATCGTCTGCCAAAAGTTTAGGCGGCATTGCCTTGAGGGTTCCGCCATGGAACAAATTAAGGAAAAAGGTCTCTACTATGTCGTCCCTATGATGGCCAATCGCCATCTTGGTCGCTCCAATTTCGTCGGCATAGGTATAAAGCGTTCCGCGGCGCAGACGCGAGCAAAGCGAGCATGTCGTTTTGCCTTCGGGAATCTTTTCCTTGACGATCGAATAGGTGTCCTTTTCGATGATGTGGTAAGCCACACCGATGGATTCGAGATAGGCCGGCAGTACGTGCTCGGGAAAGCCTGGTTGCTTCTGGTCCATATTGACCGCAACGATCTCGAATTTGATAGGCGCGACCTTTTGCAGGTACAGCAACACATCAAGCATGGTATAGCTGTCTTTACCACCAGACAGGCAGACCATGACCTTGTCGCCATCTTCGATCATGTTGAAATCGGCGATGGCTTCGCCAGCCAGACGTCGCAAACGTTTCTGGAGCTTGTTCTGATTGACAGAAAGGGTGCTCATGGATGAATCCAAATCAGGAAATGCACGAAAAGGACTATTTTACGCGTAAAGCACGGTTTCCCCTACCCTGCTCTGTACAACCCGCTTATCGGTATGGGCTATGACTGCTTTTCAACCAGCCCCGAATGAAACGCTCATTCATCAATTGCATGCATTGCTCAAGGCGGCCCCTGCAGGGTTATCGGAATACGATGTGATCCAGCGCCTGAGAGCGGACCGGTCACCCTTTGTGCCTCAAGAGCCGCTGCTGGATAAACTGGTACTGTTCCGCACGCACTTCGTCTTGTTCAATGCCTTGTATACCCTGCGCGATCGATTATGGGCCAATGCCAGTGCGCACCTTGAGATCCATGCCCTGCGCATTCAGCTACAGGATTATCGCCGAGCAAAACCCGGCCTGATCGTAGCGGATCCTTTGCGCAGCTATTATCTGGATCTCGAACAGCTCGACACGACCACGCTGGAAGACGTAGAGGCGCTGCTAGAGAGCTTCTGGACTCGCCAGAATGATGAAGGTGGCATCAAGTCTGCCTTTGCGTTGCTGGATCTGGACGAGTCTGCTTCATACTCAGCCATTCGCCATCGGTACCGACAGCTGGTTAGCCGTAACCATCCGGATCGTGGAGGCTGTACCGCAACTCTGCAGTCACTCAATGGGGCAATGGAAGCGCTCAGGCGACATCATTTGCGTAATGAGAGCATCAATTAGTAATTAGCTGTCCGGGCTGCTTGCCGGTAAGCGGCTCGCTTAGGCAGTCGATGCGCTTTGACGCATAATAGGCTCGATACGGAGAAAGCGAATGCCTCAAGCCTTACTCGCTCGTGTCGAAGACTGCTATCAGCTGGCCGAGCATTTTTTCAAAAAACCGTTTATTCGCCCCGACGTGAGCCTTCGCCTACGAGGACAGAAAGCCGGGGTTGCCCATCTGCAGGAGAACCGCCTGCGCTTTAACGAGGTGCTCTACAGGCAGAATCAGGAGCATTTTTTAAAGCATACCGTTGCCCACGAAGTGGCCCATCTGGTAGCTCACCAACTATTTGGCAGTCGAATAAGTCCGCACGGCAAAGAGTGGCAACTCATCATGCAGGGGGTATACGGTCTGCCACCAAGCAGATGCCATACCTATGCAATCGAGCGTCCGGCACGGAAGGTCTACCTCTATCGGTGCGGCTGTTCGGAAAGCCCTTTTTCCTTTACCGCGCGCCGACATGGACTGGTCAAGAAAGGGTATCGCTACTCTTGCCGTCGCTGTCAGAGTCCGCTGACTTACACAGGGCAAACACGGCTCGACAATGAATGACGAACAAGCAATAAAAAGCCCCGTCTATACGGGGCTTTTTATTGGGAGAGATCAAGCCACCTTGTGGGCTTCTTCTTCCTCTATACGCGTCGGGCCATTGGCCAGCTCACGGTGCAGTTGGCCCTCATCCAGCTGGTTACACCATTTAGCAACCACAATGGAGGCGACACCATTACCTACCAGGTTGGTCAGTGCACGAGCTTCGGACATGAAGCGATCGATACCTAGAATCAGGGCCAAACCCGCAACAGGCAAGTGACCTACCGCGGACAAGGTTGCAGCCAGGACGATGAAACCACTACCCGTTACACCTGCCGCACCCTTGGAGGAGATCAGCAGCACGAGCAACAGCGTGATCTGATGCGTGATATCCATGTGGGTATTGGTTGCCTGAGCAATAAACACAGCCGCCATAGTCAGATAGATGGATGTGCCGTCCAGGTTGAACGAGTAACCGGTTGGAATTACCAAGCCAACCACTGACTTCTGAGCGCCCAGTTTTTCCATCTTGGTTAACATGCGTGGCAGTGCAGACTCGGAGGAAGACGTACCCAGCACGATCAGCAGTTCTTCACGGATGTACTTGATGAACTTGAGAATGCTGAAACCATGGGCACGGCAAATGGCGCCTAGCACGATAAGCACGAACAACACGCAGGTTATGTAGAAGCACAGCATCAACTGGCCGAGCTGAACCAGCGACCCCACACCGTATTTGCCAATCGTGAAGGCCATGGCACCAAAGGCACCGATTGGAGCCAGCTTCATGATGACATTGATGATATTGAAGAATACGTGAGAGATGCGATCGATGAAGTTGAAGATCAGCTCGCCCTTCTCGCCCAAACGATGCAGGGCATAGCCGAACAAGACAGCAAAGAACAGCACCTGAAGAATTTCACCCTGGGCGAACGCATTAACCACCGTCGACGGGATGATGTTCATCAGGAACTCAATGGTGCTCTGCTTTTCACCAGCAGCCGCGTAAGCAGCGATACCCTTGGTATCCAGAGTGGCAGGGTCAACGTTCATGCCAGCGCCCGGCTGGACAACGTTTACAACAATCAGACCAATGATCAGGGCAATGGTCGACACGATTTCAAAATACAGCAGCGCATAACCGCCGGTCTTGCCGACAGCCTTCATGCTCTGCATGCCGGCAATCCCTGTTACAACGGTACAGAAGATGATCGGCGCGATCACCATCTTGATCAGCTTGACGAAACCATCACCTAGCGGCTTCAGGGCAGCACCGGTATCCGGGTAGAAGTGACCAATCAAGATACCGATGGCAATAGCCACCAGAACCTGAACATACAAGGACTTATACAACGGGGGTTTTGCAGCAAGAGGCACTGCGGTTGCTTCAATTTTAGCTGTCATGGGAGTGATTCCATGGTGCTTACGCTCACATCCTTGCGATACGTCAAGCCAATCGCGTTCTGCCCCTCATCCAGGGAGCTTTTGTTGTGGATTAAGGCCATGCCTTGATCTTGCCATATACAATGCAAGCCATGTGCCACCCCAACACAAAAGACAAAACTCCATATTTTTCATAGCGTTAGCTACTGATAAGCATGAATAAAGAGGTTCAAGAGGCGGATATTCGCCCAAGGTGGCGGTTTTCCCCCTGAGGTATTTGGGGGAAAACCGCCGCAGCAGAGGTTGGCATTGCCGATAAAAAGCTGATCATGCAACACCTGTCTGATGCCAATGACTGACTGTAGCGTCGCTTGGCGGATGAGATACAGCGCGGCAGAATACTTTCATGACTACTCTCTATCCTGGCGATATTTTTCCAACCTTGTACTGGCCGTTTTCAGT
The DNA here is from genome assembly GCF_019400845.1 of Pseudomonas sp. MAG002Y. NCBI lineage: Bacteria > Pseudomonadati > Pseudomonadota > Gammaproteobacteria > Pseudomonadales > Pseudomonadaceae > Pseudomonas > Pseudomonas sp. MAG002Y. The sequence goes on from NZ_WOEJ01000014.1 coordinate 121,407, forward strand.
TGAGCGACTGGGCGTGGCTCTATACTCCACGCGCTTTATCCCTACCCTGTTAACCGCCGCGGATTTCGACTGCCTTGACATGGCGCTGCCCCCGTCACTGCTAAAGGCCGTGCCGAAGCGGCAGACCGAATTTCTGGCTGGACGATTGTGCGCACGAGCATCGTTAGCTGAAACAACAGGAGCCGTGCAAACGCCACACGTAGGGAAAGATCATGCACCTATGTGGCCGAGAGGCTTCTGCGGCTCCATTACTCACAGTCACGGCTGGGCAGGAGCAGCAACTGCGGCAACCAGGCAGTGGCAAAGTATCGGACTGGACGCCGAGACGCTGCTGGCTCCAGGACGTGCAGCGCGGCTGGCCAGTGAAGTGCTGACGCCCCGTGAACATGAAAGCTCTGATGCTGAAACCGCCTTTTATGTCACTGCAGTCTTTTCGCTCAAGGAGAGCCTTTTCAAGGCGCTTTATCCGCTGACTGGCGTTCGCTTTTATTTCCAGGATGCCGAGCTGGTCGAATGGGATCCATCCGGCTATGCCCGGTTGCGTCTCGCCAAGACGCTTTCACCCTGCTGGCAAAAGGGGCGGGAGCTTGAGGCCATGCATGTGCTTGAAGAGCAGCGCTTTCTGAGCATGATCAGAGTGCCTGCGGGAATCTAATAAAAAGCGGAGCCTAAGCTCCGCTTTTCGTCACGACTTGCCCTTCACATCATCATGCTGCGGGCATCGGCTACAGGTGCCGGTGGAATGGGATCAGGTACGGTGGGCTCGCCAGGCTCAATGGGTTGCGATGGCGGAGAAATAGGCTCAGTCGGAACACCAGGCTCAATAGGCTGATCTCCACCCATCCATACTGGAATGAAGGCCAGAATGGTTTCTTCCTCTTCCACCTGTCGTACGACTTGGATACTCAAGGTCATGGCTTGCTCTCCTACTCGACCGGTCTTACCGGATTCATCCGGGCTGTAATGGATAGAGCCTAATACGGCCAAGAAATTCATAATTTCCGGTAAGTGGTCGCTTTTGACTGTTTAAAGAGCCCGCACGCTTTGAACGCTTCAGAGCTTCCTTAAAAAGAGCATGCCTAAACGGTATGTCGGGCTCATGACAGCCTAATGATGATGTCTTTTTAGCGCGTGGTTTTTTGCAAATACCTCTTCACCCATTGCCTCGATCTGGCGCTCGATTAACCTCTCGAAAGGCGCAAGCAGCGCATCGAAACGCTTGGGCGTCTCTAATATGTTCAAGGCTGTGACAATCGCCTCGATGGTCGAGACAGCCCCAGCGACAGGAGCTTTTCGAAGGCGATAACGCGACGAAAGACCGGTCGGCAAGCTGACTCGTGGTAACGCTGCCACGCACGGATTAAGGTACAGCAGCTTGCGTGCCTTTCGCCATGTGCCGTCAGGTATGACAAGCATAGCCTTGCCAGAAGGCTCAGCTTTGGCCTTTATATGCTCAAGGCTTTCAGCCTGCTCGTCAGGAAACAACAACCAGGGCGTATACCCTTCCCAACGGGCTTCGAGCCCTTCGAACTGCTCACCAACAAGCAACTCGCTGTTTACCAAACCTAGTGCGGCCAGGCGCGCCGTGTTCAGCGCATGCTGGGTTTCGTCAGGGTGTTGCAGGATCAACAGGCGAGTCGCACTGGAAAGCCTGGGAACAAGCGCGCACAAGCAATGGCTTTCAGGACGCTGGCATGCAGCACAACGTAGGCGTGACATATAACCTCTAGGTAGACCAATAGCAGGTAACAGCCATCAGTCTACCTCAAGCGTTGCCTAGCGATTAAAGCGCTCTGCCAGATCACGCAGATAGACTGCCATCTGCTCAAGCTCACCACTGAGCACAGCACCTTGCTGTGACTGTTGAGTGCTGTGATCGGATAACTCGGCAATGCGGGTGATCTGCTGATTGATGTCCTCTGCCACATGGCTCTGCTCTTCTACCGCCGT